>DASWKU010000067.1:0-5457 GCA_036396455.1 Flavobacteriaceae bacterium | reverse complement strand
GGAACGCCACCGCCACCGTTACGAATTCAATAACAAATACAAAGCCCAAATTGAAGAAGCGGGTATGAAAGCTACGGGATTCAACCCAGAAACCAATTTGGTGGAGATCATTGAAATTCCAGAACATAATTGGTTTGTTGGCGTACAATACCACCCTGAATATAAGAGTACGGTTGCCAATCCACATCCCTTGTTTGTGGCATTTGTAAAGGCCGCTTTAAATTTTAAAAGAGAAAAAAATCGTGTCAGTATGGCACAACGCTAATATTGGATTGCTTTTTGTAAACATCAAAAGCATTGAAATTAATTAATCAGTCATTTGAACCAATCTAAAGAACTTTTGTAAGATTCTTCATTTCATTCAGAATGACATCAACTTAAAAATGGAAGAAAAAAAAATAGACATTAATTCTGTAATAGGATACATTCTTATTTTCGGAATTATATTGTACATGTTTTGGCAAAACCAACCCACACCAGAACAAATAGCAGAACAGGAAAAAGCCAAACAAGAGCAGGTTGAAGCTGAAAAAAAAGCCGAAAATAATCCAAATCAAGGTGAACCGTTTGTAACATCAAACGAGGATTTTTCCAATGCCTCAACCGCCGATTCGACCCAACTTGAAGGTCTAAAAAACAAATTGGGTGCCTTTGCCTATGCTTCCACATTGCCTTCTGCAGCCGATAAAGAAACCCTTGTTGAAACCGATTTATTGTCTTTAAAATTCAGCAATAAGGGAGGTTATTTATCGGAAGTCAAACTCAAAAAATATGTGAATTATGATTCCATTCCGATTTACCTGATCAAAGATGGGAATTCTCTGTTCAATATCAATTTTGCGACTACCGATAACCGCATTTTAAATACCCAAGATTTATTTTTTCAACCCACAGTGACCAAAAATGGAGAAAACACCGTGGTTTCCATGAAGTTAAAGGTATCTGAAACCAAATTTTTGGAATATCGCTACCAGTTAAAGCCCAACGATTATATGCTGGATTTTACTGTACAATCACAAGGTTTAAATGATGTGGTAAACAGTTCCCAGAAGGTCAATTTGGATTGGAAGCTTAAGACGTTCAGACATGATAAAAGCATCAGTTATGAAAATCGATATACTCGACTTACCTATCAGCTCGAAGGTGATAAGATAGACAAATTAAGTCCAACAGGCAAGGATGAAGAAACAGAAACTGATGTGGATTGGATTTCATATAGACAGCACTTTTTTAGTTCCATTTTGGTTGCCGATGAACCTTTTAAGGATGTGGTATTAAAATCGGAAGATTTGGTTGAGGATGAAAAAATAGATTCGGTTTACACTAAAGTTTATCAAACCCGATTACCACTCGAAGTAAAGGCCGGTGAGTTTGATAACAATTTGAGATTTTATTTTGGTCCAACCGACAATAAGATCCTTAAAAAATACGATATCGGTCTCGACCATAGCTTACCGTTTGGGTGGGGAATTTTTGGTTGGATCAACCGCTATGTTTTTGTACCATTATTTGCAGGGCTAAGTTCATTTTTGCCCTATGGCATCGCCATTATTTTAATGACAGTTTTAATCAAGTTGGTACTGTCTTTTGCGCAATACAAACAGTTTTTGTCGCAGGCCAAGTTAAAAATATTAAAACCTGAACTGGATGCCATTCGTGAAAAACACAAAGACAACAAAATGAAAGCTCAACAGGAAACCATGGCCTTACAGACCAAGGCAGGAGCAAGCCCCATGGCTGGATGTTTGCCGGCATTGATACAATTGCCCGTGTTTTATGCCTTGTTTCAGTTTTTCCCATCCGCCTTCGATTTACGCCAAAAAAGTTTTCTTTGGGCAGAAGATTTATCGTCGTATGATGTTATTGCCAAACTGCCATTCCATATTCCATTATATGGTGAACACGTAAGCTTGTTCCCAATATTGGCATCTGTGGCCATTTTCTTTTACATGAAAATGACCACTGGACAGCAAATGGCTTCACAGCCAACACAGGAAGGCATGCCCGATATGAGCAAGATGATGAAATATATGGTCTATTTATCACCGATCATGATGTTGTTCTTCTTTAACAACTATGCTTCAGGATTGAGTTTGTATTATTTCATTTCGAACCTTATCAGTATCGGGATTATGGTGGTCATCAAAAATTACATTCTTGATGAAGATAAAATCCATGCCCAAATGCAGGTTCAGAAAGCCAAGCCAAAAAAGCAAAGTCGTTTTCAACAAAAAATGCAGGAAATGATGGAGAAAGCCGAAGAGCAGAAGAAATTGCAACAAAAAAGAAAAAAGTAAAACCTTTTTCAATAAAGCCAATTTTATTCAAAATTTATTGCTGTTGAATTATTTATGGACGGCTTTTTTTGATAAAACAATTTCAGTTTAAAATGATCGTTATTAGGCATATGAAACGTCCATGACTAAAGTTCCTTTCTATACAAAGCACATGATTATGGACGTTCTCCCGAACCGTCGGGATGACCAAAAAAGTAATAAAAATAACACATGAAACCACTTGTTTTTGCTCTTCTTTTTTTGGCGACAACCTCACTAGTTGCCCAAGAGATCAATCAGCTTGATGTTAAAGGTGAACGTCATGGTTTTTGGAAGAAAAATTTTGACAAGACCGATCAACCTCGATATGAAGGGGAATTCAAGCACGGTAAAGAAATAGGAATCTTTAAGTTTTATAAATTGGTTGGTCAAAAAAGTATCTTAAGTGCCACAAAGGAATTTAATGAAAATGATAATACGGCCTTAGTGAAATTTTTCTCATCAACGGGAAAATTGATCAGTGAAGGTAAAATGGATGGGAAGGCGTTTATAGGCAAATGGAACTATTTTCATAATAAAACAAATGCCCTAATGTCTATTGAAAACTATAACGATAAAGGGCAATTGCAGGGCGAAAAGTTGGTGTATTATGAAAATGGACAAATAGCTGAAAAGGCTAATTATAGCAATGGGAAACAGGAAGGCATATCGATCTGGTATTCTGAAACCGGTGTGGTTCTTAAGGAATTTTTATATGAAAATGACGAATTGCACGGCATGTCCAAATATTTTGACAATAAAGGGCAAATGATTGCAGAAGGCGCTTACAAAAGAGGGCAGAAACACGGCATTTGGAAATATTATACCGATGGCAAACTCACTGATGAAAAGAATTACACGCTTATAAACAATCGCTTGAATAAGCAATAGAAAAAAAGTAACTAATCAGTCATACTAAAATAGAACGCAGACCTGCCTGCCGGCAGGCGGGTGACACAGATGATTATGATACACGCAGATAAGAGACACTTAAAAGCTATGTCATTCGCCTTCGGATTGCTAAAATCTTATTCAATCATAAAAAAATCAGCGTCTTCAGCGTTCTATGCTTGGTGCCATTGAACAATTACACAAGACTGATTAGTTACAAAAAAGTTATCTTTTAGATTATTTTTTTCAGTAGCACCAAATAAAAAAACAACTTGACCCTGCTATGGTCTATATTCTAACAGCATAGCGGTCTATGTTCTAACAGCGTAGCGGTCTTTAATCTTTTATCGGACAATAGTGATTATTTTTTTAAATGGCAACAGAAATGAATGCCATTTTTTATTTTGTAATTTTGCGAAATTAAAATTGAACCCATTTTGAAACGTGTAATCGTAGGACTTTCGGGAGGAGTTGACTCAAGCGTTGCGGCCTTTTTGTTAAAGGAGCAAGGTTATGAGGTCATTGGCCTGTTTATGAAAAACTGGCATGACGATTCTGTGACCATTTCCGACGAATGTCCATGGTTGGACGACAGCAATGATGCCATGTTGGTAGCGGATAAACTGGGCATTCCATTTCAAACCATCGATTTGAGCGTACAATACAAGGAACGTATTGTGGATTATATGTTTGATGAATATCAAAAAGGAAGAACTCCAAACCCCGATGTCCTTTGCAATCGCGAAATCAAGTTTGATGTCTTTATGAAAATTGCCATGGAGTTGGGTGCCGATTTTGTTGCGACCGGTCACTATTGTAGAAACAACTCAATTGAAAAAAACGGAAAAACCATCTACCAATTATTGGCAGGCGTTGATGGCAATAAGGACCAATCCTATTTTTTATGCCAATTATCACAAGAGCAATTGGCAAAGGCCTTGTTCCCCATTGGGGAATTGACAAAACCTGAGGTTAGGGCAATCGCTTCAAAATTGAATTTGATAACCGCAGATAAAAAAGATTCGCAAGGTTTATGTTTTATAGGGAAAGTGAGATTACCAGAATTTCTTCAACAAAAATTGAAGCCAAAAGAAGGCGTTATCGTTGAAATTCCTTTTGAAAAGGATATGTATAAAGAAGCTATTCCTGAATTCAAGTCGGAACAGGAAAAATTGCAATATTACTCTCGTAAGATTGAATATCATATAACAGATGGAAAAATTGTGGGCAAGCATCAAGGGGCACATTATTTTACAAAGGGTCAGCGTAAAGGATTGGCCGTTGGTGGAACCGTTGAACCCTTGTTCGTAATTGACACCGATGTTGATGAAAACGTGATTTACACTGGACAAGGTAAAAACCATCCCGGGCTGCTGAAAAAAGCACTATTTGTAAATCAAAAAGAGTTGCATTGGATCCGTGAAGATTTAGCGTTACAAGTGGATGAAACCCTTCAGGTGAAAGCAAGGATTAGGTACCGTCAACCTTTGCAGGAGGCCACACTTCATAAAGTGGACCATGGACTGTATGTTGAATTCAAAAAACCACAATCGGCGATTACCGAAGGACAATTTGTGGCGTGGTATCTTGAGGACGAATTAGTTGGTTCGGGAGTTATTTCTTAAATTGCATTGGAAACATTCCCAAATTGTTGCTAAATGAAATATGCCTATTCCAAAATGGGACATCAACCCAAAATGTTAATTAGGCATACTCCCGAAAGCTATCGGGATGGCTTTAAGGGAACAATAAATATTTGCAGATGAAAAAGAAATTACTGCTATTGGGCCTATTGATTGGTCCTTATTTTTCTTTTTGCCAAATTCAGGATGCATGGGTCTACCTTACCGACAAAGAGAATGTCCAATCATCCATTGATAATCCAACAACTATTCTAACCCAAAAGGCCATAGACAGGAAAAGTGCGCATGGTGTGGTTGTTGACGAACGTGATGTGCCCGTCAATGAAGGTTACATTTCACAACTTAAAACGCAGACGGGAATCACGGTCATGGCAAAATCAAAATGGTTCAATGCTGTTCATATACGAGGAAGTGAGGTCGATATCAATTCGCTTTCAAGTTTAGGCTTTGTGGCAAGTATCGATTTTGCCGATAAAAGTCTGAACACCGGTCGAACAGCACAACCAAAAAGCAAGTTCAGTGTTGAGGAATCCCAATACGATTTTGTTTATGGAAGTACCCAGCCCCAAGTGGAAATGATCGATGCCGATGATTTGCATCTTCAGGAT
>DASWKU010000066.1:0-11923 GCA_036396455.1 Flavobacteriaceae bacterium | reverse complement strand
ATCCCGGAACCAAACCGCCGCCCAACACCCGATTGAATTCTTCATCTTGAGTATCCAATCTTGATTCTTCAGAACCATCAATCTCGTTAATTTTTAAGGGTTTTGAAGCTTTTTTTACAGTTGATGTTTGAGATTTCCAATCGCTTTTTTCAGCCGTTTGAATTACCTCCTCAACTATGGTGTTCCATTCTTTACAAGCCGTGCATTGCCCTTGCCATTTAGAAAATTGGCTGCCACAATTTTGACAGAAAAAGGTCGTTTTTAGTTTTGTCATGTTTAGAACGCCGATGACGCTGATAGTTTATGATTTGCACTGATTTGCAATTGCATTGATGATACTTTATTGAAAATATCTGCGGGTATCCATTTCATCTGTGTTATCCGCGTTCTATCTTTTTAATATCCAAAATCTGCTTTGATCTCATCTGCCTTTTCCAACATCAAATCTTTTGTGATGCCTCCAATTTCATCAAGGATATAAGCAGAGCGGTACATTTTCATGGCTTTTTTGGGCTCTCCTATTTCTTCATAATATCGCGCTAAATAATAATGCCCCAATAAGGCATCAGGATATTGTTTTCTGGCGAGTTCTCCCAAATTTTCAAAGTATTGAAATTGCTCTTTTTTCTCGATGGCAGCTTCAATGGCCTTAAAATCGTTGATCAAAATTTGTTTTTCAATTCCGAACAAATCCTTGATCATTTTATATTTTTCCGACAAATAATCCACGGGTGAAGTGTCCAATTTTAATATGGACTCGTTATATTCTTTTTTACTGATAGGTTGAAATACAAAAAAGATGCTCTCCAATGCTTTTGGAATGGCGTGCGTTGGAAGCGAATAATGCGTAGGGCCCTCAAAATTATCGAAATTATAAAGCAGGTTTTTGTTGTCTAACGCTGAAATGTTTTTGTTTAAACTTTCAGTTCCCTCTTTAATTGAAGGCACATCGTTGCTTGAGGTTGCCAGATAATAAAATAACTTCTTGTCAAATGTCTTAAATCGGTCGGTAAGATATTGGTTCATCTTTGGAGCCAAATCTGGGCCCATAGTGATATAGGCCTGAAAAAGAGGGATGTCTTTCAATAAGTAATAATTGATAAAATTGGCGGTTTCTCCATGGCCAACAGCCACCCTAAAGTTTTCGGTCTTAAAGTTGTTGTTTAGGTACGGTATGAGTTCCATCCCTATAAATTCAAAAAAAGCAGCTCCTTTATCAATGGGCAATGAATTTTGTTCGGAATACATACAATCATCATTGCGTTTGTCTTCTTGTTTGATTCCAATCACAATAGATTCGGGCATGTCTTCCCAATAGGAATAATAATCGACATTGCCCGCTACGGCTTCAAATAGATAATCTCCATCAAACACAATTATAAGCGGATATTTTTTTGCATTTTCTTCATCATAACCTCTAGGCAATAGTATCTTCAACTGGCGATCTTCATTTAGTTTGCTTGAATGGATGGTTTCGTAAATCGCTTGGGCTTGTATGGAGTAAGTGGCAAAACTCAATACAAAACATAAAATGATTTTGTTCATGACGGTAGATTTAAAATTGTTATGGCAAGGTAAAAAATTATTTCCTTCTATTATAGATGGGAAGATAAATTAAGGACAGTCCTCCTAAAACAATAATCATCAGGGCTTGGGATGACCACATGATCCATCCAAATGCAATACTCGGTTCTTTTGCTATTGAAAACATTGAAAAGGCGATATAAACCGCAACGGGATATGACCCAATGCCTCCATTGGTTGCTGCAATACTAAAACTAGCTGATATAAACCCCAATAAAATGGCCGCGATTGGCAAATTTGTGGTTTCTTCAACAGCAAAGGTTGTAACATAGAACATGAGGACATACATAGCCCAAATAAAAAAAGTATGAACTATAAAGGCCCATTTTTGCTTCATTTTAAAAATGCTCATTGCCCCTTCAATCAAACCACTGATGAACGTTTTGATTTTTATCGCAAAGTTTGACCTGCTGCGTTTAATAACGATTAAAAGCAGAATTGCTATACCAATTAAAATAATACTACCTAAAATTATTTTGAATGGATGAAACCGAGCAGAAAAAAATCCATAAATAAATTCAAATTCCAAAAATAGGGTGATGATGATGATCAAGACCATAACCAACATATCGGCAATACGCTCGGCCACGATGGTCCCAAATCCTTTTTCAAAAGGTACGCCTTCATAATTGGCAAGTACACTTCCGCGAACAATTTCGCCTGCTCTGGGTATGGTATAATTGACCAAATAGGCCGCAAAAACTGCCATAATACTATTGGGCATTCTTAAAGTATAGCCCATGGGTTCCAACATAAATTTCCAGCGATAGGCACGGGACAAATGACTTAACAACCCAAATAACAATCCTAAACTTATATAAAAGTAATTGGCATCTTTAAAGTATTGTAACAGCTCTTGAAACGAAATTTTGGACAAGGAGTACCATACCAAAAGTATACCCAATACTAGGGGCAATGTTAGTTTAAGTATGGTTTTCATCTTTTTATTCAAAAATCTCTATTTAAAAGGGTTGGATAATTTTAACCTGTAATATGAATGAGCTTTTAAAACTATAGCTATAACAATAACCGTTTTACAACACGAATTTGTATGCGCAAAAGTAATTAATTTAGAGCGATATTGTCAATAAGTCTGATGTCATCTGCATGGACAGCAATAAAAGCCCTGTAAGATTTTTTCTTGGATTTTCGTTTGAAGGTTCTAAGGGTTGAAGCTTCAGTAATTGAAAAATATTCCAATCTTAATACATCATTTTTTTTAAACTGTTTTTCTACCCACTCTACAACCTTATTGGCACTTTTTGTAGCAAATTTCCTCTTGGCCAATTTTAAGGTTCTATAAATAAATGGGGCCTCTTTTCTATATTCAGGTTTTAAACGCAAGTTGCGGGAACTCATGGCCAACCCATCTTTTTCTCTATAAATTTCACAACCGATGACATGGACCGGTAGATTGAATTTTTCAACCAACTTTTTAATGATCATCAATTGTTGAAAATCCTTTTCTCCAAAATAAGCGTTGTCAGGCTTTACAATCTCAAACAATCGCTTTACAATAGTGCCAACACCATCAAAATGTCCCAACCTAAATTTTCCTTCCATGGTATCTTCCAATCCGTCAAAATAAAAATCCGTTGCATTTACGTTATCTCCATAGACATCTTCAACATTAGGAGCATAAATTATAATATGATCTTTAGATAGTGATTTTATCAATTTAATATCTGTTTCGAAAGTTCTGGGATATTTTTCGAGATCCTCTTTGTTGTCAAATTGCGTTGGGTTTACAAAAATGCTTACAAATACCTTATCATTCTCCTTTAAGGCTTTTTTGATTATTGATAAATGCCCTTGGTGCAATGCGCCCATTGTAGGCACCAACCCAATGGTTAGATTTTGGGATTTTAGGTTCTCGATAAAGAGATACAAGTCGTTTTTTTTGTGATAAATATCCACGCTATAACAAAAGTTTAACAGCCCGTAAACTTAATATATTACTAGCAATCTGCATAAATTTTTGTAATTTTGCATGTTTTTTAATTATAATTTTCCGAACGAGCTGATTTGTGAAGCAAGCTTAATAATCATTTGAGGCATCAAAAATTATTCCTAGCGAGTTGCATGAGACTGTTAAAACACAACAAAACAGAAACGAATGAAAGATAAGCGAATATTATATGTGTCCTCCGAAGTTGTACCATATTTACCTGAAACTGAGATTTCTTCAATGTCATTTGAAGCACCAAAAATGGTAAACAAACAAGGAGGGCAAATAAGAATATTTATGCCCCGTTATGGGAATATCAATGAAAGAAGACATCAACTTCACGAAGTTATCAGGTTATCGGGTATTAATTTGGTGATCAATGATCTGGATATGCCCTTGATCATTAAAGTGGCATCTATACCAAAAGAGCGTATTCAGGTCTATTTTATTGATAATGAAGATTATTTTAAGAGAAAAGCCACTTTGACCGATGAGGATGGCAAACTTTATAGCGATAATGACGAACGTGCCATTTTTTTTGCAAAAGGTGTTATTGAAACCGTAAAAAAGCTAAACTGGTCTCCTGATATCATTCACGTTAATGGATGGCTTGCCTCTCTATTGCCTATTTATTTAAAGGAATTCTACAAAAACGAGCCGCTTTTTACTGACAGTAAAATTGTGACCTCAGTGTACAATCAAAGCTTTGATGGAACGTTAGATACCAATATGATCAAAAAAGTACGGTTCGATAATATTAAGGAAGACGCCATAAAGCATCTTGAGCAACCGTCTTATGTCAATCTTATGAAAGTTGCCATTGATTATTCAGATGCACTGATTAAAGGATCGGAAGAAATTCCAAATGAATTGGATGCGTATTTAAAAGCTTCCAACAAACCTGTTTTGGATTATTTTTCTCTTGAAGAGTTTGCTGAACCTTACTCGGAATTTTACAATACCAAAGTATTAAACTAGACACATAATTAATGAAAAAGAAACATATTGCCCTTAAAAATTTTGCCGTTGTAACCTTATTGATCAGTTCATTTATAGCCTGTGACAAAGATTTTGCCAGTTTGGATTCCGACATTATTAACAATGATAATGCAACACATTTCGATTCGGACGCTATGCGTTTTGATGTCGTAACCTACAACCAAAAACTGGATCCTGTGCAAACCAATGGTTTGCCTGTCAATTTTTTAGGCATTTATAATGACCCCGTTTACGGGGTGACAACCGCCAGTGTGGTTACCCAAATTAGCCCCGCCTCGTTCGATCCTAATTTTGGAGAAAATGTTGAAATGGACTCTGTCGTCTTGACCATTCCTTATTTTAGCACATCCCTAGAAGTCAATGAAGACGGCGAAACCCTTTATGAACTGGATTCTGTTTTTGGCACTGCTCCTATAAAACTATCAATTTATGAGAACAATTATTTTTTGAGGGATTTTGACCCAAATTCAAATATTGACACACCACAAAAATATTATTCTGATGGCTCTACCGGAGCCGACCAAATTACTTCTGCCCAACTTGAGGGAAGATTTTTGTTGGACACCATTGATTTTGTCCCAAGTGAAAAGGAAATTCAACTGGTTGACAGCATAGGTGGAGAAATCACTACTAGACTTGCTCCAGCCCTGCGCATAAAACTGGACACGGTCTTTTGGAAAGAAAAAATTATTGATAAACAGGGAGAGCCCGAACTGAGCAATGCAAACAATTTCAAAAATTATTTTAGAGGTCTGTATTTTAAGGCTGAAGCAACTAGTGCTGAGGGCACTGCACTGTTGTTAAACTTTGCCAATACAAATGCCAATATTACCTTATATTACACTTCAGATTCTAGTGTTGAAGGAGACGATAGGATTTCTTCAAGCTATGTGCTATCGTTTAGTGGTAACCGAGTGAATTTGATATCTCCTTTAAGTTTCCCTATTCCTGATGGTGATAAAATCAATGGCGACGAAAAACTTTATTTAAAAGGAGGTCAAGGTTCATTGGCCGTAATCGATCTCTTTAACGGTACTATACAAGATCCAGATACAGGTTTAGATATTTCTCAATTGGAAGACTTTAAAAATAAAAAAGGAAAATGGCTTATAAACGAAGCCAATCTTGTGTTTTATGTTGATCAAACAGCGGTTGAAGGTTTAAAAGAGCCCGATAGAATTTATTTATACGACATTGAAAATGGAACACCATTAATAGATTACTATGTAGATGTGGATAATACCATAGCGCCCATAAATTCCAAAATCACACATCTAGGCAGGCTGGAACGTGTGGACGATGACCTTGATGGAAAAGGCATAAAATATAAAATTAAAATTACAGAACATATTAATAACATCCTTTTAAGAGATTCCACTAACGTAAAATTAGGGTTGGCAGTAAGTTCCAACGTGAATTTAGAAGGAGCTAATTCACAACCAAAGGTTTTAACTTCCAATGATTTGGTTAATAAAGTACCAATAAGCTCCGTATTGACTCCTAAGGGCACTGTCCTTTTTGGAAATAATACTTCCGATGAAGGAAAAAAGGTATCTTTAGAAATCTTTTATACCGAGCCGAAAAATAATTAATAAACTATGTGTGGAATCGTAGGTTATATTGGACATCGTGAAGCTTATCCGATTATTCTCAATGGACTAAAACGTTTGGAATATCGGGGTTATGATAGTGCCGGTATTGCACTCTATGACGGGCATGATATCAAGTTATGCAAAACCAAAGGTAAAGTAGCTGATCTGGAACTTCGTTTAAAAGATGAAATTTCCACAACTGGAACCTTGGGGATCGGTCACACCCGTTGGGCAACCCACGGCGTTCCAAATGACATCAATTCGCATCCACATACATCCAATTCGGGTAATTTGGTTATTATTCATAACGGAATTATCGAAAACTATGACCCCTTAAAAAAAGAACTTCTAAAAAGAGGTTTTCAATTTAAATCCGATACAGATACCGAAGTATTGGTCAACCTCATTGAAGATGTTAAAAACAGTGAAGTCGATATTAAATTGGGGAAAGCCGTTCAAATTGCCTTAAACCAAGTTGTGGGAGCCTATGCCATTGCTGTTTTTGATCAAACCAAACCCAATGAAATCGTTGTTGCCAAACTTGGTAGCCCTTTGGCCATTGGAATTGGAGACAACGAATTTTTTATAGCCAGTGACGCCTCTCCATTTATTGAATTTACCAAAAATGCCATTTATCTTGAAGATGAAGAAATGGCAATCATAAGAAGAGGAAAAGACATAAAAATTAGAAAAATCAAGGACGATTCTCTTGTAGATCCTTATATGCAGGAGCTGAAAATAAATCTGGAACAAATAGAAAAAGGGGGATATGAGCATTTTATGCTCAAAGAGATCTATGAGCAGCCCAATGCTATTTTGGATACCTTTAGAGGACGTTTGAAATCAAATGAAGCCATAATAAAAATGGCCGGGGTTGAAGACAATATGAAAAAGTTCTTAAACGCCAACAGAATTATTATCGTGGCTTGTGGCACATCATGGCATGCTGGATTGGTAGCCGAATATATTTTTGAAGATTTGGCTAGAATTCCCGTAGAGGTTGAATATGCCTCAGAATTCAGGTATCGAAATCCGGTAATTACAGAAAACGATGTTGTTATTGCCATTTCGCAATCTGGGGAAACAGCCGATACCTTGGCGGCCATTAAATTGGCAAAATCAAAAGGTGCTTTTGTTTTTGGTGTTTGTAACGTAGTAGGCTCTTCAATCGCTAGAGAAACAAATGCAGGAGCCTATACGCATGCTGGACCTGAAATTGGAGTAGCTTCAACCAAAGCTTTTACAACACAAATTACAGTGTTGACGTTAATTGCACTGCGTCTTGCTAGAGCCAAGGGTACAATTTCCAGCTCTGAGTTCAGAAACCATTTAATCGAGTTGGAATTGATTCCTAAAAAAGTTAAGGAAACATTGGCTTCAGATTCCTATGTGAAAACAATCGCTTCTATTTATAAAGACTCTAAAAACTTTTTATATTTAGGAAGGGGCTATAACTTTCCTGTGGCTTTGGAAGGCGCCTTAAAGCTTAAGGAAATCTCTTATATCCATGCTGAAGGTTATCCTGCCGCAGAAATGAAACACGGCCCTATTGCACTGATTGATGAAAACATGCCCATTGTAGTTATTGCGCCCAAAAAAGGACATTACGAAAAGGTACTGAGCAATATTCAAGAAATAAAGTCGCGAAAAGGAAAAATTATTGGAATTGTCACTCAAGGCGATAAAAGTGTAAAAGAACTTGCAGATCATGTAATTGAAATTCCTGAAACTTTGGATTCATTATCTCCACTACTTACAACAATTCCACTTCAATTGCTTTCATATCATATTGCCGTTATGCTGGGCAGAAATGTGGACCAGCCTAGAAATCTGGCCAAATCAGTAACTGTAGAGTAATAGTTATAATTTTTAATGGACAAAAAAGTTAGTCAATCCTAAACCCCTCTTCATGATCATATTTTCAAACATTTGTAAATCCGTTCATTGCGAAATAATATTTAGACTGGATATATCCCGATTTATCTTTCAAAGATTTTTTCGGATATAAACTCAAAAACTAATGGAAATCTTTGTCCAATATTAAAATTAACAAAACCTTTAGGTCAATAATTTTAAGCGATTTTTAAGAGAGATAACTTTAATTTAATTATCTTCATGTAACAATTCAAAATGTAACAATTCAAACTAATCCCCTAATATGAAAACAATTACTAAACTTTCTATGCTGTTTTTTTGTGCAATTTCATTTGCACAGTCCTCAGTAACGGGCAAGGTGACAGATAATAATGGTCAGCCTTTACCTGGTGCTAACATTATTGTGATAGGTACCTCAACGGGTACTGTTTCAAATTTTGATGGAAAATTTACTTTAACGGTTAATCTTAATCCACCATTTTCGGTTCAAGTGAGTAGTGTTGGGTTTCAAACCTTAACATTGCAAGTCACCTCAAATGCTCAAACACTAGATTTTGTGCTTAATGAAGGTACTGACCTAGATGAAATCGTCATTTCAGCTTCTCGGACACCTGAACGTATTTTCGAATCTCCCGTAACTGTAGAAAGATTTGGTTTAAACGAAATAAAAAATACGGCTTCGGCTGACTTTTATGATGGCTTGGAAAACTTAAAGGGAATTGATGTTAACACCAATAGTTTAACTTTTAAATCTGTTAACGCCAGAGGTTTTGCAACATTTTCCAATAATCGTTTTATGCAGTTAGTAGATGGTATGGATAACTCTACCCCGGCATTGAACTTCCCAATAGGTAACTTGGTAGGTATGATTGAGACCGATGTGCAAAGTGTTGAAATACTACCAGGAGCCTCGTCTGCACTTTATGGTGCAAATGCTTTTAATGGCATACTTTTTATGAGAAGTAAAAATCCTTTCGACCACCATGGCATAAGTGCATATTATAAACAAGGCATAACATCTCAAAAATCTGCAGGAGACAATAATTATACTGATTTTGGGGTCAGGGCTGCTCATAAATTTTCAAATAAATTTGCCGCAAAAATTAACTTTGGTTATTTAAAAGGAACGGACTGGACCGCCACAAGTGAAGAAGATAAACTAGACCGTGGTTTCACTAGGGCCAACCCTGACTATGATGGAATAAATGTTTATGGGGACGAAGTATCTACTACACTTAAATTTGATAATATCGCGATTGGGTTAGGGCTTTTGCCTCCTGGCACACAATTAATGGGAGAGCAAACAGTATCTAGAACAGGATATAACGAAAGAGATTTGACCGATTATAACGCTGAAAGTGTAAAAGCAGATTGGGGTCTTTACTATCGACCTTGGGAAAATGATTTCGAAATTCAATATGTTGGTAAAGTGGGTACAGGCTCTACTATTTATCAAGGAACAAATCGTTATCATATTGATGGTTTTTTTCAGCAGCAACATAAACTGGAATTCAAAAATGACAATTTCTTTTTAAGAGGATACGTGGTTGCCGACAAGGCTGGAGACTCATACGATATGGTATTTACTGGAATTAACATCAACAATGATTGGAAATCAAATACAGATTGGTTCACACAATATGCTGGTGCATACATACAAACTTACCTAACCATTTTAGGCGGTGGAGGCTCTCCAGACCCCAATGTGATACACCAACAAGCACGTGCTTTTGCAGATATCGGGAGATATCAACCAGGAAGCTCCCAATTCCTAGCGGCATTCAATAAAAGTGTGAACGATCCTAATCTGTTAACAGGTTCTAAATTCCAGGATCAATCAAAATATTACCATGCTGATGCCAATTATAACTTTAGTCATTTGTGGGATGTTGCTGAAGTACAAGTGGGTAGTTCTTATAGAAGATATAGCTTAAACTCATCTGGAACTATTTATACAGATTCTGAAGGTGCCATAAATTATTCAGAATATGGAATCTATACACAAATTCAAAAGAATCTGGAACTTAATGAGGCACTGGATTTAAAACTTACAGGTTCTGTTCGTTATGATAAATCAGAGTTTTTTGATGGCTTTATTTCTCCAAGATTTTCTGCTGGTTTAACCGTTAATGAAAACCACAACATAAGAGCTTCTGTTCAAACAGGATTTAGAAACCCAACCACCCAAGATTTATTTATTGGTCTAAATGCAGGAAGGGCTACCTTAGTAGGATCAGCCCCAGACAATTTGGACAGGTATTCATTAAATTACCCCGTTAGTATGTTTGCTCAACAAAATTTTGGGCAACCAGCCACCATTAATCAAACAGGTAGAGCAGCTTATGAAAATTCATATACCTTAAGTTCTGTTTTTGCTTTAGCAGCAACAGGAAACCCTGCTGTATTGGAAGTTGCCAATCCAGATATTGTAAAACCAGAGCAAGTAACCTCATACGAAGTTGGATACCGTGCCAAACTTAATCCTGTTACAATAGATTTTAGTGCGTATTATAACTCTTATAAAGATTTCTTATCACAACCTGTTGTTGTAGCTCCTTTGTACGGAACTGTTGGAGACAATTCACTCTCCGTTGCAGCAATCGCTAACGGCGATTATCAAGTATACGGAACCTACACCAACTCTCCTGCTGATGTAAATTCTTATGGAGCAGCGTTAGGAGTATCGACAAAAGTTTTTGGGAATTTTGATTTAAGTGGAAACTATACCTATGCCAAATTAGATTTCGATCAAAATAAATATCCAGATTTCACCACGAATTTTAATACCCCTGAGCATCGAGTAAAAGCATCTTTTGGAAATACCAAGTTGTTCGAGAATTTTGGCTTCAATATATCATGGCGTTGGAGTGATGATTATTTTTGGGAAGCTACGTTTGGTAATGGTGTAGTACCGGCATATCATGTTTTAGATGCCCAGATAAATTTAATTGTTCCTAGTTTAAAATCGATATTTAAAGCTGGAGCAACAAACCTGTTGGGAGATGAATATACCACTGCTTTCGGAACTGGATTTATAGGTTCTATGTACTATGTTTCTTGGACAATTAATAACCTCTGATCATTACCCTAAAATAAAACAAAAACGTCTTGAAGTTCAAGACGTTTTTTTATTGATAAAAAGCTAAAAAACAGCTTTTTTTTTAAATTAAAAAATATATCTTTGCAGCGCAAAAAAAGTATGTTTTTCTGTTATTAAATTATCTAAATATTAAACACATAATTAATGTCAAAAGTTACAGGTAAAGTTGCTCAAATAGTAGGTCCGGTAATCGATGTGGAATTCGGAGCTGGTGCTGAACTCCCAAAAATTTATGATTCATTGGAAATCACAAGGCCCGATGGTTCAATTTTAGTATTGGAAGTGCAATCTCATATTGGTGAGGATTCTGTTCGTACGGTTGCTATGGATTCATCCGACGGTTTAAGCAGAGGAACAGAAGTTGTTGCAACTGGGGCCCCAATTCAGATGCCTATTGGCGAAGATATTTATGGACGCTTGTTCAATGTCATTGGTGATGCCATCGATGGTATGAAAAATTTGCCCAAAGCTGGTAAATCCGGTTTACCTATCCACCGTGAAGCTCCAAAATTTGAAGACTTAACGACATCAACAGAAGTGCTGTTTACCGGTATCAAGGTTATCGATCTAATTGAGCCTTATGCAAAAGGAGGAAAAATTGGTTTATTTGGTGGAGCTGGTGTTGGAAAGACCGTTTTGATCCAAGAATTGATCAACAATATTGCCAAAGGTCATGGCGGCCTTTCAGTTTTTGCCGGAGTTGGAGAACGTACCCGTGAAGGGAATGACCTTTTAAGAGAGATGTTGGAATCTGGCATTATTAAATATGGTGACGACTTTATGCACTCCATGGAAGAAGGTGGATGGGATTTATCCAAAGTTGAT
>DASWKU010000065.1:0-14942 GCA_036396455.1 Flavobacteriaceae bacterium | reverse complement strand
ACCCAACCATGGACTTTTAAACCTCGGCCCCTAGATGCTTTTTGAACAGCTGCAGTTTTAATAAGATTGACACACTGTTCCTGAACGTTCAGTTCAACCAAACGTTCATATTTTTTGTTTTCATCTTCAATGGCATTCAATTCCGTTTTATGGATACGAAAAACATCACGGATATTTCTTAGCCAAGGATTTAAGATTCCCAAATCGGCAGACTGCATCGCTGCTTTTACGCCACCACATTCATAATGACCACAAACCACAACATGATTCACCTTAAGGTAGACTACAGCATATTCTATTACCGACATCACATTTAAGTCTGTCCCCGATACCATATGGGCAATGTTACGATGAACAAAAGCTTCTCCCGGGCCAAGACCCATTAACTCTTCAGCTGTTACCCTACTATCAGAACAACCAATAAATAAAAGTTCAGGGGTTTGCCCTTGTCCCAAGGTTTCAAAATAATTGGCATCCAAAGCCAATTTCTCCTTGACCCAAGCTTCATTGTTCTGGAATACCCTATCTAGATTCATGACATTGAAATTATTCAAGCCAAATATAAAGTAAAAAAAGTTAAAGTGCTTTAATATCGTCGTTCACAATCCAACCGATTTTACCATCGGCAAGCTTAATTTTTTTCCAGTTTTGAACGGTATCCAAAATTTGAACTTTTGTGCCTTCATGCAATTTAAATGCTTCTGTGCTGCGAAGATTGGGTTCACTTTTTATCTGTGCTTCTTTGGCAAATACAATTGCAGGCCTATCGTGCTGCACTAAATTATATTTATGATAAGCCAAGGATAAGGAACCACATGCTAAAATTATTGAAGCCAAACTACCAACAAAAGCAAGACGTTTTTTAAGTGAGGTATACGAAAAATAATAGCTTAAAAACAAGATTACAAAAAGAATGACCAAGCCAACAGACGTTTTGGCCCAAGCGTCAAAACTCATCATATTGGTTACGCTTTTTACGAATTTTGAAAAACCAACTTCAGGGATTGTATCCACTACATCTATGGTCATGTTTCGAGCAAAGGCAATATTGCTTAAAATATCCTTGTCATTGGGGGCCAATTGTAGTGCTTTTTCATAATAATAAATGCTTGGGGCAATATTATTAAGTTTATAATAGGCATTCCCAAGATTAAAATAGAGTTCGGCAGAGTGCATGCCACTGTCTAAAATGGCCTGATACTTTTCAATGGCTTCTGTATAATTGCCATCGTTATATAATGTATTGCCCTGAGCAAATAAGGTTTCATTTTGAGCCATTGAAATGGTGCTCAATAAAAATGTTATTAGGAATAGTATTGTTTTCATGAGATTCTTCACTTTGTTCAGAATGACATTATTTTATTTGTTTATCAATTGACGAAATGGTTTTTGCTGCCCGATCATAATCTTGCTGCATCTCCACTTCGGTAATTGGGGTATAACGTGCCAGTTCACAATTTTTCAACAACCGGATAAATTCATCGACCGTTGTGGATTCAACTCTACGTTTTATCAATAAGCTTTCCGTTTTTTCTTTTGTAAAATCACTGGTTTCAATATGCACTTTAGCCTTCAAATAATTATGAAGGGCTTTTTCCAACGCAATATAAAATGCTTCCTTTTGGCCCAATGCTTTTTTGGCTTCACTCAAATAACGTTTTGCCAACTTATCTGCCTCTCTGATTTTATTGCCATAAACATCGGCATCACGCTCATCTTTTTTGCGCCTTAAAACAATAGCCAACGGAATTGCCAAAAGTGGCAATAACAATGAATTCCAAAACCAGCTGGATTTAAAAAAGTATTCAGGTTTTATTGAGGTCAAATTAGGATTGGTTTTAACAAATGCAAACTGATCATTATTTAATACGACCTGTTTTTTCATGCCATTAATTGAAGTGATATTATTGTCTCCAGTTGAGGAATTGGTCGGTCCTTCCAACACATCAATAACTATTTCTCCTGAAGAAACACGCCTATAGGTTTCGGTCTTTAAATCAAAATAGGAAAATGAAATACTTGGAATGGGGTACTTTCCTCTAAACTGTGGCACTATGGTATAGCTATCTGAAATAGAACCTTGCATTCCATCCAGATTGGTAGTCACATTTTCGGAATGTTCTGGCTCGTAAACCTCCAATGAACTGGGCAAATTAAGCTTGGGCAATTGAAACAGCTTTAAATTTCCGTTTCCTGTTACTTCAACTCTAGCTTGTAACGATTCTGAAGCATTTAGTTCGGTTTTGGAAGAAATCACATTAAACTTAAAATCACCAACAGCTCCAGTAAAGTCCAAAGGTTTACCGGATTCTGGTAAGGGTTTAACATGAATGGTTTTACTTCCGGCCGAAATGGTCCTATGAACTTGGGCCATTAATCGTCCACCAAAAAAATCCCGCTTATTGGTCGGTACATCCACTGTCACATCCAAGCTTAAGGGTTCTATTTCCAGCTTCCCGGTCTTTTGGGGATACAGTACCGTTTTACGCAATACCACATAACGATAATCTTTGCCTTCATAAGTGCCATTTTGAACCTTTAATCCTTTAATATCAATATTTTGGCTCCAAAAATCATTATATCTTGGATTATCAATTTCACGCCAATTACTGACTCCTGTATCTGAAGACACATACAATTTATAAACCACTGTAATGGCTTCATTTAAATAGGGGTTGGTTTTGGAGACCTCGGCGACCAAATGAATGTTCTGTGACGCAATATAATCGGCATCATTCTCATCTTTAGGTTTGTCAACAGCTGTTGTAACCAAAATGGTAACCACTTGGGTTTTGTAAATTTCACCATCAATTTCTATGGTAGCTTGTTTGATGCTGAATCTTCCTTGCTTTTTAGGTGCCAAAAAATAGCTGTAAATTTTGGAATAGGATCGCACCCCATTGATCCAGGAATTGCTGACCGAAGTATTCGGCCCACCAACAACCGTAAAGCCTTCAAAATCTGGCGGATTGAAATTATCGCCATCCTTGTTCATTTCAAAGTCAATACGCAAACGCTCATTGATGCCAAGTTTTGTTTTGCTCGCTTTGGTCTCAAATTTAACCTGGGCAGAAGCAACACTTGTTGCAAGTACAATGGTTAATATGAATATGTATTTGATAAGTTTCATGACTCTATTTTCAAGATGCTTCGACCCGCCTGCGCGTCGGGCAGGCAAGCTCAGCATGACAAGAATTTACCAATCTTTGGCGGTTTTTACAGGGATTCCTTTTTGTTTTTCGGCATTCATTTTTTCTTGAACTTTTTGTTCTTGATTGTTCATGGCCTCCAAGAGATTTTTTATTTGTTGAGGTGACAGTTGTTGTGGGCGTGGCTGTTGTTGATTATCCTTTTTCGCCTGATCTTCTTTTGGCTTACCTTTTTCATCCTTGTTCTGATCGCCTTGGTCTTTATTTTCATCAGCTTGGTCTTTATTGTCCTTTTGATCCTGCTGATCTTCCTTTTGGTCCTGATCTTTTTTATCCTCGTCTTTATTTTGGTCGTCCTTATTTTCGTCCTGTTGCTGCTCAGCACATTCCTTGGCCAATGCCAAATTATAGCGCGTCTCATCATCGGCAGGGTCATTTCTCAATGCGTTTTTATAGGCTTCAACGGCTTCTTTGCATTGTTTGCTTTGCATTAAGATATTACCAATGTTGTGAAAAGCCTTATGTTTTTCCACTTTGCTTACTGCATTTTTGGCCGCTTGTTGCTGACGGTAAAGTGCTTCTTCAAAGTTTCCTTTTTTATAATAGGAATTTCCCAAATTATAAGTTCCTGCCACATTTTCCGGTTGTTCTGAAATCGCCTTTCGATATTCCATTTCAGCTGAGACAAAGTTGTCTTCATTTATTAACTGATTGGCCTCATGCACAAAATCATTGGCTTTTTTTAAAGCCAGTGCTTGCGCCATTTTTTTCTCTTGGCCAAAAGAGAAAAACGTGATCATTACAACGATATATGCTATTGCGTTTTTCATTTCAGGCCTCTAAATTATAAAACAACTGATTTTGATACCGTTAAAGATTTGATAAAATTCATCTTTCTTGTTTTTCTATAAGTTTTCATTAAAAAGGTTCAAGCGCTTCAACCAAGCTGTTTTTCGTTCCAAAAAGAACACATCCAAAAACAACAGAAAAATAGCTGCCGCCAAAAACCATTGGAATTGGTCCTTAAAATCGGCGTATTGTTTGGCTTCAAATTCCTTTTTGTCCATTTTGCTCAAAACATCCTTAATTTCTGCTATAACATCATTGGTGTTTCTTCCATTCATGTAAGCGCCATTAGCAATTTTGGCTATATTTTTAAGTGTTTCCTCGTCTAAACGTGTGATGACGGTTTCACCATTACTGTCCTTTTTGTAATTGAGCACTATCCCATTTTGATTCTTTTGGGGTATTGGCCCTCCTTTTACATCTCCCACGCCTACCGTGAAAATTCTTATTCCTTCGGCAGCAGCTTCTTCCGCTGCATCTGATGCAACGTTGCTATGGTCTTCACCATCTGAAATGATAATCAATAGTCTGTTCGTCTGTTCTTCATCGTCATAATAGGTCATCGCTAATTTTATAGCTTCGTTTATGGCCGTGCCTTGTGAAGACAGCATATCGGTATTCATGCTTTGCAAAAACATTTTGGCCGCAGCATAATCTGTCGTGATGGGCAATTGCGGAAATGCTTTTCCTGCATAGGCAATGATGCCAACTCTATCGCTCACCAAATTGTTGATGATCTGGGTCACCAATTGCTTTGATTTTTCCAAACGGTTGGGAGCCACATCTTCGGCCAGCATACTTTTGGAAACATCGACCGCAAATACAATGTCCACGCCTTGGCTTCTAACGGTTTCCAGTTTAGTGCCAATTTTTGGATTGACCAAAGCAATGGCAATACTTGCAAAAGCCAAACATAAGACCAAAACCTTTAAGACTGATTTGAACACCGATTGATTTGGGCTTAATTTTTTAAGTGTTGATGCCTTGGCGAATTTTTTTTGGGCCCTATACTTCCAAATTTGAAGCCCTAAAAACAAAAGCATGATAAACGGAATGACCGCTAAAACCCAAAACCATATTTTTTCTTCTAATTGATACATATTCATTTCCTGCGAAAGCAGGAATCTCATTAATTATTTTTCTGGTTGTTTTGCCACTCCCGAAACTTCGGGACACTAATCTATACTATTAATTCCCAAAACCTAAATTCCAAATTCCAAAATTTAAAGTCTATTTCCTGGTTCCACATTCTTTTTAAACAAAACTTCTAAAAATTGTATAACGCATTAACAATTCAAGCATCAAGAATAGTCCCGCCAAAATAACTAAAGGCCGAAACTTTTCCTGATAAGTTGTAAACTTAATTTCTTCAATATCCGTTTTTTCAAGTTTATTGATTTCATTGTAAATTTCCGCCAATTTCTTGTTGTTGGTTGCCCTGAAATATTTTCCGCCTGTGACATCAGCAATCTCTTTTAACAAATCTTCATCTATTTCAACTTGAACCCGTTGATATTGAAAATCACCGTTTGGTAAAATTGCTACGGGTGACAGTGCCATCCCGTTTGTACCCAATCCAATGGTATAGACTTTTATACCATATTCCAGTGCCAATTCGCTTGCAATTTTTGGATCAATGAACCCAGAATTATTGACACCATCGGTCAATAAAATGATGACTTTACTGGTTGCCTTACTATCCTTGATACGGTTCACGGCGGTTGCCAAACCTGTGCCAATGGCTGTGCCCCCTTCAATAATGGTGTTGTATTTTATTTCATTTAACGAACGACTCCCTATGGCTTTATCACTGGTTATCGGGGTTCTGGTATAACTTTCGCCTGCATATTCCACCAAACCAATTCGATCGTTTGGTCTTCCTTTGATGAATTCGGAAGCGACCTTTTTTAAGGCTTCCAAACGGTTGGGCAATAAATCTTTTGCCAACATACTTGCCGAAACATCTATGGCCATAACAATGTCTATCCCACGAGTGGTTTTAGTTTTTGTGGACTCATCTGAAGTGCGGGGTCTTGCCAAAGCTGTAATCAATAATGCCAAGGCCAACATTCTCATTACAAATAATAGGTGCCTAAACTTTGGCAACCAAGAGTTGGTGACCTTAAAGCCTTTAATACTCGATATGTTTAATTCGGCTGTTTGTTTGTTGTGCTTAAAAACATACCATAGCATTGCCAATGGCAGCAGTAACAACAGCCAAAAGAATTCTTTATTTACAAACTCAATTCCTTCAAACATCATTCAGCTTTTTTAAGTTCAACCGAATTCACTATCCGATCCATGATTTCATCTGCATAAACATCATCTGCTTTCCAGACAAGGGTGATTTGCTGCACCACATTTTCAGCAGTAAATGCTAAAATGATATAATCTATTTTTTTATATGCATCGGTTAAAGGCATTGGAAATTCCCCAGTTCCATAGACTTTTAAACCTTCGGCAGCATTTGGCGTAATAAATTGTTCCCTTTTTGTGATCACATCTTTAACGCCATTATTATCGAACATTTTAAGGGTCCCTTCCACAAATTGATTTAAATCAATTTTAGCATCTCCTTGTACATTTAATTTGGTGGAGCTTACTGCAATATCTAAAGAACTTAATAATGAGCCATAACTGAACACCGTTGTTTTTGCATTTTGTAAAGTATCCAATGCTTTGTTTTCGGCTCTTTGCAACACTTTGGGTGTAGAAATATAAATTGGTGGGACGCCATACTCGCTCCTTACCCAATTGCCTTCAAGCAGCTCTTTACTTTCATTTCCTATGATTGTATCCTTCACATACCTGAATCCGTATTTTATACTAAAGCCAACAAATGTTCCTATTAAAAGTATTATAACCGTTGTAACCGTTATAATAATTTTTTTGCGTTTCTTTTTACGCTCAAGTTCCTCTTTATATTTTAGATCCAGCAGTTTTTCTTCTTCAGTTGGTTCGGGCAAGGCTTCTTTAACGTGATCGATTTCAATATCTATAGTGTTCCTATCAATCTCGGCCAGAGCAATATCAGGCTTCGCTTTTGCAAACTTTACCAAATCGGCTCTCTTAAAAATGGTTTCCAAATTTTTAATGTCCTCATTGCTCAATTCAACTTGATTGCCTTCTTTTAGCAGTTGTAATCTTTGAATGAGTTCATCTGTTGTGCTTTCCAAGGCTCGGTCATAAACTTTCTCGTCCAAATATTTTCTTATGATAAGCGTCAATTCAGAATAATATTCTTTGATGGCCTCATTTTTTAAATAGCCACTTTCATCCAACTTTTTTAGTGCCAATTTTGCTCTGTCATAAGGAGGCAATAATGCGATTTGCTCTTCTTCGGTCAATGGTTTTTTTCTCCAAACAAACCAGTATATCAAAACAGCAACCAGAGCCAATACCAATAACACATAAAGCAAATTTCTCCAAAAGTTACTCTTGCTTTTCTCGACTTCAATAATAGGCTTAATATCATAAAGCCCTTGTTTGGTAGTATCAACCGCGATGTTGCTGACTTCAACTTTTAAGGAATCTGTAAAAAATGTTTTGTCTCCAATAATCACTTTTTGCCTTGGAATGGTATAGGCCCCAGAATCAAATTGTGTAAGACCGTATTTTTTGATAAAGTTAAATTTGGATTCTACTTTGGTCGTGTCGATTTTATAGGATTCTATCATTTCCAAAGGCGAAAAGGTTTGCCCTTCCGGAAACACTACCAAGTCTGTTGAATCTGCTTTTACTTGAATTTTATAGGTGATTTGTTCCCCTATTTTGATTTTTGTCGAATCGATTGATGAGGTAACTTGTGAAAAGGAGAAAAGAGAAAAGAGAAAAGAGAATATAGATAAAATGACCGATGACCTCCCGATAGCTATCGGGAGACCGATGACGGAAGCTTTTGTTTTTGTATGTCTAAAATCGTAATCCATAAATCGTTGATCTTTATCCTCTACGTTTAAAATATCCCAACAGCTTTTTTACATAGCTTTCATCCAGTCGGCAATCTATAACGCCTGCTCCAGACTTGGTAAAGCTATCTTTAAAATAGTCTACTTTTTCATGGTAGAATTTTTCATAATTATGGCGCACTTTTTTTGATGCTGTATTGACCAATATGAGTTCTTTTGTTTCTTCATCCTGCATTTGCACCATACCCAAATTGGGAATGCTTTCCTCACGCTTATCATAAATCCGTATTCCTGTAACATCATGTTTGTTGGAAACAATTTTAATGGTATGTTGGTAACCTTCTGCAATAAAATCAGAAAGCAAAAACACAATGGCCTTCTTTTTCATGACGTTGGACAAGAATTTAAGCGCTTCGGTAATATTGGTTTGTTTGCTTTTGGGATGAAACTCTATAAGTTCACGAATAATCCTCAAAACATGGAATCTCCCTTTTTTGGGAGGAATGTAAAGTTCTACTTCATCAGAAAATAAAATCAAGCCAATTTTGTCGTTGTTTTGGGTTGCTGAAAACGCTAAGGTGGCGGCAATTTCTGTTATGATTTCATTTTTGAATTGTTCGTCGGTTCCGAATAACTCTGAACCGGAAACATCTACCATAAGCATCATGGTCAGTTCCCGTTCCTCTTCAAAGACCTTTACGAAGGGTTCATTATATCGTGCGGTAACGTTCCAGTCAATGGATCGAACATCGTCTCCAAATTGATACTGGCGCACCTCACTAAAAGTCATCCCACGGCCTTTGAACGTTGAGTGGTATTCGCCCCCAAATATGTGATCGGACAAACGGCGTGTCTTGATCTCAATTTTTCGTACTTTTTTTAGTAATTCTTTAGTATCCATTTTCCTTTCTCCCAACCCCCTCTCCAAAGGGGAAAGGGCTTTTAAAAAACTTTAATTTTTAGCTCCCTTTTTAAAGTCCTTCCTTCTGGGAAGGATTTAGGATGGGGTTTAAGGTACTTCTATCTCGTTTACAATCTTATTGATGATGTCTTCTGAAGTTATATTTTCGGCTTCGGCTTCGTAAGTAATTCCAATTCTATGGCGTAAAACGTCGTGAACCACCGCACGCACATCTTCTGGTATCACATATCCGCGACGTTTAATAAAGGCGTAACATTTTGCTGCCAATGCCAAATTGATACTTCCGCGAGGAGAAGCTCCAAAAGAAATAAGCGGTTTTAAATCGGGTAGTTTATATTTTTCAGGATAACGTGTGGCAAAAACAATATCCAAAATATATTTTTCAATTTTCTCATCCATATACACTTCACGCACCGTTTTTTGAGCTTCCAAAATTTTCTTTACAGAAACCACAGGATTTATTTTTTGGAAACCATCCTTTAAATTGGCACGAATAATCAGTTGCTCTTCATCCATTTTAGGATAATCGATCACGGTTTTCAGCATAAAACGATCTACTTGTGCTTCGGGCAATGGATAGGTACCTTCTTGTTCTACAGGGTTTTGGGTCGCCATGACCAAAAATGGCCTGTCCAAAATGAAAGTCTCATCGCCAATGGTCACTTGTTTTTCCTGCATGGCTTCCAACAATGCTGATTGCACTTTTGCTGGAGCCCTATTGATCTCATCGGCCAATACGAAATTTGCAAAAATTGGACCTTTCCTAATTGAAAAATCACCAGCTTTCATATTGTAAATCTGTGTTCCAACAACGTCTGCCGGCAATAAATCTGGAGTAAACTGGATTCTGCTAAAACTACCATCCACTGCCTGTGACAGTGTATTGATGGCCAATGTTTTTGCAAGTCCCGGAACACCTTCCAGCAAAATATGCCCTTGTCCCAGTAATCCGATAAGTAGGCGTTCGACCATGTGTTTTTGACCAACAATCACCTTGTTTATTTCCAACATGAGCAAGTCAATAAAAGCACTTTCCTTTTCTATTTTCTCATTAATGGACTTGATATCAATTGTACTTGTCTCTTCTATCATTTTTTTAAATTTTAAAGCTCGAATATAGTGTGGTTATTTGAGCCATGCAAATTGTTAAAATTTTTGGTGCAGTCTTGTTAATGATAGGTTAAACTTACTGTTAAGGGTTGGTTAAATAAAAAGAGCAGCACATATATGTGCTGCTCTTTAGCTTTATTAGGATATCCAATGATTATTAGGGTTCCGGATTAATTTCCATAAGATCCAAAGTTTCTCCAGACATTACCGTTGCTTCAATAGTGGCAAAGGTTAGGGTATCATCAACTGGAGTAATGGTAACCGTGTAAGTTCCAGGAGGAATATTTTCAAGTAAAAATACGCCATTTTCATCGGTGTCAACCGAAACTTCTTCATCTCCAACCATTATTGATACAGATGCTTCAACAGCTACGCCGGCATTTAAAATTGTTCCTGTAATAGCACCGTATTGTTGCAGTTCGATCGTTCCTATGTCGGTAACTTGGCCATTTACAACATCAACGCTAATAACTTGTCCAATATAATTAGTACTGGGATCAGGAGTGATCGTTAAATCATGGGTTCCACCAGGAACACCGTATAACATAAATGCGCCACCGTTTTCAGAATTTGTAAACGTAGAAATGGATTCACCATCTACCGTAACAGATACTTCAGTTTGAAAATCGGATGGTGAAATGACACCTTGAATGATTCCTGAAGCAGCTTCCAAACTCGCACTGAGTACGGGTTTCAGAATGATATTATCTGAATTGCCAGCATCAACAATGGATTTGGCAACATCAAAATCCAATACAAAACCATACAAGAAACCAGCCTCCAGTGTTTGGTTTACTTTAAGTTTTAGCCCCGACTGTTGGGCACTGGGTGTTTTTAAAGCAAACTCATCTTCGCCTTTTACGACATAATTATTTTCACCTAAAACCAATCTTATTTGACTCAACTCTCCAGCCAAGACCTCATAATCATCAACCAATACGGCATTTTGGCCGCCAGTCAATTCTAACAAATCATACGTACCGGCATTAGCGCCAACACTTACCCAACCTTCATCGCCTTCGCTATCATCATTCATTTTGATCATAATGTCAACTACATCAACAAAAACCTTGTCATAATCTCCCGGGCCGTCAACAAGCTTTATGGAAATATGGGCGGTTCCATCATTTTGGTTCATTGAACCATTTGAATCGTTGGCACAGTTATAGAATGTTAATAGTAAAAGTGATAAAAAGAATAGGTTTAATCTTTTGAAAGTTTTCATAGATATTTAATTTTTAAATTCGGTTTGTAAGTTATATACGGCTATCTTGCAATTTTAGATTATAGATATTAAAATTTAATTTCTACGGTTTCAATAATTGAGCCTGATTGCACCTAAATTCCATGTGTGTTTTAGTCGAATTATTTGATTTATAGACTTGTATAATCTATTATCAATGCATCTTACTTGGAATCCCTTTTTGTGAAAAATTCCATTTTAATCCGTAAAAGTGGTTTATGGGCAAAGCAAGAATAATTATCCAAAACAATTATACAATTTTAAATGTGTTTTAAGTATTTTTATACATGAATCGCAAATAAATCATTATAAACTGCAAAAGAAATTGAAGTACTCTAGAATTATTGCTGGCACCATGACTTGGGGGGAATGGGGTAAAAAATTCTCAAAAAACGAAACCATTGACCTAATCCATTATTGTTTGGAACAAGACATTACCTCTTTTGACCATGCCGATATTTATGGCGGTTATACCACCGAGGCTGATTTTGGGAATGCCTTGTCAGAAACCAATATCCCCAGAGATCACATTCAATTGATCACTAAATGTGGTATTCAATATTTATGTGAGAACCGAAACCTTAAAATAAACCATTATAACTATAGCAAAGACCATATTATCTGGTCTGCCGAAAACTCTTTAAAACATCTAAAGACTGATTATTTGGATTTGCTCTTGTTGCACAGACCAAGCCCCTTGATGCATCCAGATGATATTTCGGAAGCCATTTCACAATTAAAGCAACAGGGGAAAATTAAACACTTTGGGGTTTCGAATTTTACGCCTTCACAAGTGGAATTAATTTCTAAAGAGCATGAGGTTTCTGCGAATCAAATAGAATTTTCCTTAACGCATCACGATGCCATGTATGATGGCACATTGGACCAAATGATAAGAAAAAACATGATACCTATGGCTTGGTCGCCCACGGGTTCCATATACAAAGAGAATACCGAACAGATTCAGCGCATTAAAAAGCAGTTGAGTGAATTGACAGAAACTTATGGCGCCACTCAAGACCAACTGTTGTTGGCTTGGATTTTAAAGCATCCTTCACAAATTCACCCTGTAATAGGAACCACAACCAAGGAGCGAATCAAAGCTGCTGCCAAGTCCATTCATCTTGATCTTGATTTTGAAGACTGGTTTTTAATTTTAGCAGCAAGCCAAGGGCATAAAGTCCCTTAAATCATAAATAATTGAAAAGGGATGATAAACTTTAAACGGTAATATTCCCACATTCTTGGGAAAAAGAATATGATCAACAAACGCCTCCTTATTAAAAACCTACTTGCTCATAATGATGAGAACAGTTTTTATGACAAAAAACGCAAAATAGACATCAGTGAAAAAGAAGGGAAGGCCAAATTTTTAAAGCACATCTGTGCGCTTTCCAATAGCAATCCCAAAAACAATTCGTATATCGTCATTGGTGTTGAAGATTCTGATAATTCAATAGTTGGTGTTGATTTTTTTGATGACAGTAAAATCCAGAACCTTATCAATGCCTATCTCACCAATCCTCCAATTGTCCAATATGAAAATATCTCATTTCCTCATTTAACAGATAACAAAGTGGTTGGATTGGTAACCATTAGGCCCATTGATAAGCTTACTTCATTGCGAAAAAACATCTGGAAATATTATGGCGGCTCTGTATTTTTTAGGGATGGCAGCATGAGTATGCCAAAAGTTTTCGACATAGAAATTGAAGACGTCAATTCTAAAATTGTTGAGGCCATTGAAAACCACGCTCAAAATAATATTCAATACACGCTGGATGGTGTTTTTGATTTCATGAATACACGAAAGGATTTTAATCCACAATATAAAGTGTTCAAGGAATATTTTGTGTTGTGTTGGTCCGGACAGAAAAAGGTAGTGAAAGACGAAGTGTTTTTCTCGAGAGTGGATATTGAACTGGTTAACGAGCAGGTACGCTTGTTTTTTTCGGCCTTGGATGAAGTCGCTATAACATACGATGAAGACAGTTTTAAAATCATTGAATATGTCAATTTAGGGCTTCAAAATTCTTTTAAATATTACCCATTGGAAGAAACCATTATCCGTTTTAACAATAATGTCAATTATCATATAGAAACCACTTTAATTTTCGAGCCTCCACAGTTTGATAAACGCATTTTACATCATATCTATAACGCCAATAATGCCCTTTTGGATAAACTCATTAAAGGGTTGACACTTACCAAAAATGACCAAGAAGACTTAAAAAATTTGCCTCCTTCTTATTTGATCTGTTATTTGAATTTATTTCATGAAGCTATTGACAAACTCAATGAAGCAAGGCCCTATTTAAGAGCCCATAGCGACGGACTTAACACTATTTTAAAAGAAACCTACAGGATTTTGCGAAAAGTGAAATACAGTTAATGGATAAATTTTGCTGTTTATAGGGATTTTCTGACCGTTCGTGGTTTTTTTGCAATTTTCAGTTATTTTTTTATCGAAATTAGCGGTGCTATTAATCAAACTTACAACCTTGTTTCTGTCGGTAACACCGAGTTTGGGACAGGGTTTTTTCATGGCCCCAACCATTATAATCCAAGTTCTTTAGCGACCAATCGCATTTCGTTATATGTGAATTTTTCGTCTATTTTGTTTTTTAAATCCGTTAAGTTATCAAATGTTGCTTTTTTCATTATCTTTTTAAGTTCAACATATTTTTCCTCCGGCATTAAATCTGTGATTTTAATTTCGCCCGTAGGAACAAAATATGCCAGGTGGCCTTGAATGGTGGTTTCTACAAAATTTCTTTCTTTGGCAATTTCGGAAATTGACATTCCAGTTTTAAATAATTTAAGCGATACGTCTTTCGTGTTTTCTTTTTTGGGCCCTATTTTTTCTTGGGTGTCTTCTTTTAATTCAATGGTATTATTTTCGCAATAGTCCGTGATGATTTCAATAATTTCTTTACCATATTTTTGGACCCTTATTTTCCCCATGCCGTTAATGGATCGTAATTGTGTTGTGGTAACAGGAAGCAGGTCACACATTTCGTATAATGACTTTTGGGTAAATATTTGAAAAGGCGGCACATCTTCATCATCAGCGAAAACCGTTCGTAACGCACGTAGTCTTGAGAATAATTTAGGGTGCTCTGTCGTATCTTTATATTCCTTGTTAACTGGCGATGCCTTACTTTTTTGCAATACAGCCTTTGCCCGTAACTCCAAATATTTTAAACTGCTATACCTTTCTTTTAAACCGTTAAGGCAATATAATTTTGTGGCCAAACGGTCTTCTATTAAATCCAACTGTTTATTAATGTCTTTGTCAACCTCCTTGTTTTCTGTAGAAAATGTCAAGGTTTCCAGGGGTGTTTTAATAAAGTCTTCTGTGTGTTTTAAAAAATACGCCAACGCTTTATTGATTCGCTCTTGTATTATTGGGCTTTTTTCAGGTTCGACCAAATCAACGCAGAGTTCCTGTAATTGAGAAACGAAACTGGCCTTAATCTTTAACAATTTCGTTATGCCTTCATCTTTAATTATGGTCAGTGGCGACATTATGTTTCCTTTCAAACTGTTTTGATTGTCATAATATAAATCCATAAAACGGTTTACGGGTCTTAAAAATTCATGGTAATCAAACAATTCTTCAATAAGATGTAATTGATATGCTTTTTGCGATTGATGTAATAGTTCTGTATTTGGTGGGTTATTTTCAACCGTTTCATTAAATGACGATACTCTAACATCATTAATGATGCTGTTTTCATGAATAGGATGTTTTAACACAATGC
>DASWKU010000064.1:0-14387 GCA_036396455.1 Flavobacteriaceae bacterium | reverse complement strand
ATGCTTCGCTGCACTCAGCATGACAAGTCAAATTATCAACCCCTTCACCTCCCCAAAGTCCAATCCTCCATAATTGCCGGAACTCATCAATAACAAGGCTTTGTTGTTGAAATCCTGTTCAAACAGAAAATTCTTAAAATCATCTGGGTTGGTGTAAATGATCAGGTCGTCCCGTTGGAATGCCTCGGCAATTTGCGCTTTGGTAATCACCTCGAGTTTTTTGATTTCCAAGGCATGGGGCGAGTAAAATACCACGGCCACATCGGCAGCATCCAAAGTGCCTTTGTATTCCTTTAAAAATTCGGCGTTCAAACTACTGTAGGTATGCAGTTCCAAACAGGCCACCAAGGTTCGGTCGGGGTACTGTGCTTTCACCGCTTTGGTGGTGGCTTCCACCTTACTTGGCGAATGGGCAAAATCTTTAAAAGCAACACTATCCCGATGGCTATCGGGACTGCTTTCTGCAATTTTTTCCAAACGTTTGCTCGCCCCTTTAAAGGTGGCAATGGCCTCGTAAAAATCATCCTCATCAATACCCATGTGCTGGCAAATCCATTTGGCTCCGGCCAGATTGTTGAGATTGTGTTGACCAAAGATTTCAATGGGCAAAGGGCCTTCAGGGGTTTCCAATAAGGTTTGTCCTTTTTCAACGGTGTAGTCAGGAGTATGGTAAGGAATTTTCCGAATGGTGTTCTCGGAAGCTTCCACAACTCGCTTTACTTCGGGATCTTCTTCGTTGTAATTGATACTGCCACCCTTGACAATACTATCCACAAAAATCTTGAATTGCTCCACATAATTCCCGTACGTTGGAAACACATTGATATGGTCCCAGGCAATGCCGCTCAACAACGCAATGTTAGGTTTGTACAAATGAAATTTAGGGCGTCTATCGATTGGTGAGCTTAAATACTCATCGCCTTCCAATACGATGAAATCATTTTCCTCGGTCAATTTCACCATGACATCAAAACCTTCCAATTGAGCACCAACCATATAATCGACTTCCTTGTCATGATACTGCATCACGTGCAAGATCATGGCTGTAATAGTTGTTTTTCCGTGGCTTCCACCAATTACGACACGGGTTTTGTATTTCGATTGTTCGTATAAAAATTCTGGGTAACTGTATATTTTCAAATTTAATTGTTGGGCTTTCAAGAGTTCAGGATTATCGGCTTTGGCGTGCATGCCCAAAACCACGGCATCCAAATGTGCAGTGATTTTTTCAGGAAACCAACCATAAGCTTCTGGCAACAACCCTTTGGCTTCCAATCGTGATTTTGAAGGATTAAAAATCTCATCATCGCTTCCCGAGACCCGATAGCCTTTATTGTGCAATGCTATGGCCAAATTGTGCATGGCAGCACCGCCAATAGCAATAAAATGTACGTTCATAACCTTGTATTGTTGAGTTTCAAATATACTTTTTTCGCCACGAATACACGAATGTTTTTTTATGGAATGTTATTGGGTTGTTCGCAATATTGGAGTTGGCAGAACTTTGTGATGAACTGCAATTCCAAGGGAATTCATTTATCACATAACTACATTCGTGAATTCGTGGCCAATAATAAATGGATAAAAAACGGAAGTCTAGTGAAGACCAAGAATTAATTGAAGTTCATGTTCAAAGGATTTAATATTTGGCATTCCTGAAATCGCCAAATCAATATATTTAAGCGCTTTGCCTTTCTCCCCTTTATGTCTATAAATTTGTGCCAATCTATAATGTGCCCAAGCTTTTGGGGACACTTCTTCTCCTGAATAGTTTTGAAGATAGATCAATAAACTCTGTTCACCTTTTTTAAGCTCTGTATTATTTTCGGCAGCCACTTTTCCAATCTCATAGTTCAAAAGATTGTGTTCATGTTTTTCTTTGGTAGCTTCAAGGTTGGCGATTGCTTTTTTTGGTTGGTGCTGCCTTTCGTAAAATGAGGTCAGTTTATTATAACAGGTCAATGAACCTCCAACTTCTATTGCTTTTTTATAGTTTTGTTCGGCGAGTTCCGGTTCATTGTCCGTTTCATAAATAAAGCCTTTAGCCAAATAGCCATCCACCTTTGATAGTTGCTCCAATTCGTCAGCATATCTAAGGGATTTCGTTTTGCTTCCGCCAATGATTCCCGGTAATTTCATATACAGTTCAACCAATGCCCAGCGCACTTCAATATGGTTTGGATCCAATTCTGCAGCTTTTAAAAATGATGCCTTAACATCACCAATGATACCAAGGGCCTTAATTTTGCTGACTTCAAGTGCCTTCATGCCCAACGCTCCGCCATATTTATAATGATAATTGGCGTTGTTGGAATCAAGTTCAATCAATTGCTTATAAAACATTATGGCTTCATCCCATTTTTTTTGATGGCCATAAGCATCACCCAAAAGTTCAATCCCTTTTAAATCCTTTGGATTTGAGGCGACATATTTCGCCATCTCTACTTGTGCCTTTACAAATTGTTTTTGAACAAACAGCTGCTCAATGGCATCAAATTTTGCCTGACCAAACAGGATTATAGGAAAACATAAAAGCAGATATAAGACTTTCATTTATTGGGTTTCATTCTTATCGCAAATCTAAACTTTCTATTGGTATTGATTTGGCCAATCATTAAAAAGTTGAAAAATTAATCTAGACCAAATGCATTCCAAATTCAATTTCATACAATTGACAAATCAGTAATTTTAGGGTCATATTGAGGTTTAAATCACAGATGGTGATCCACACTAATTAATGTCCAATACTTAATGATCAATAAGTTTTAGGTGATATTAAACTCAAGCAATTATAAATACGTAAACGTTTTTTACTTATCTTTAAATTTATTAACCAAATTTTTCACATTATGACTTTAAAAGTATTGACCGTTATCCGAATCATTTTTGGTGTTCTAATAGCCGTTTTTGGTGCGAACAAGTTCTTCAATTTTATGCCTGCACCCGAAAATTTACCAGAAAATATTATGGCTTATATGATGGCACTTATGTCCACAAAAACCCTATACCTTATAGGTGCTGTAGAATTAGTCTCAGGTTTGGCGTTCCTGTTTAATAAATATGGAGCCTTAATGGCTGTTATTTTAATGAGTGTTTCAACAAATGTTATTTTGTTTCACCTCTCGTTAGATCCCAAAGGTATTGGACCGGGTTTAGTCCTGTTTTTATTGAATATTTTAATGCTTTATTATTATAGAGATAAATACAAGGCCTTGCTAGCAGCATAGTGAACACAAAAGCGGTCTTAAAAGTGATTATTTCATGTTATAAAGATACTAACCTAAAAAACAGAACGCAGACCTGCCTGCCGGTAGGCAGGTGACGCTGATTTTTTATGTTTTAAAATGATCTGTGGCCGTCATAAGAATCTGTGTCATCTGCGTTCCATTAAAATTAGTAACAGTAGAACTGAAGGCCCCTTGCTCTTTTTGCAAATCCTCTTTTTATTTACTCGGTGGCATTGATGGTCTGACCTCTATTTTACTCGGAAGCGTACGTGGATTCATTTTCAACAAATTGATCACCATTTCTCCAATATCTTCAATTTGGATTTTCCAATCGTCGGCTTCATTGGGTTGATGTCCATTGAAATAGGTTGAAACCGAACCGGGCATAATCGTGCTCACTTTAATGCCATAATTTCGTAAGTCCAACATGACCGCTTGCGTAAAACCCGTCAATCCGAATTTACTGGCATTGTACGCCGAACCATTGGCGAAAAAATTGGTGCCAGCCAAACTGGAAATCGTGATGTAATAGCCCTTGGATTTCTTAAGTGCTTCCACACTAGCCTTTATGGTATAAAAAGCACCCGTAAGATTGGTATCGATGGTTTCTTGCCATTGTTCCAAAGTCAGGTTTTCAACACTTGCAAAATGTCCAAGACCCGCATTTGCAATGACAATATCCAACTGTCCAAATTGTTTCAAGACTTTATTGACGGCATTTTGTTGACTTTCAAAATCCCTTACATCGGCCTCAAGACCAATGGCCTCCGCACGTGCATTTGGATTATTGTTTAAGGTATTTGCAGCTTCATCGGCCGATAATTGGTTCCGACCTGTAATGGCAACATGAACGCCTTCCTGAAGCAAACTTTGGGCAATGCCGTATCCTATTCCTTTTGTTCCGCCTGTGACCAAAGCCACTTTATTTTTAAGTGATATCATGATTTTATTTTCTAGAATTATGAATTAAATTAATTGTTTGTAACTAATCTGTCCCGTGTAATTATTCAATGGCAGCAAGTATAGAACGCTGATGACACAGATGATTATGATTCACGCAGATATTAGACAGCTAAAGGCAATGTCATCCTCCTTGGCATTGCTGAAATCTTATTCAATCATAAAAAATCAGCGTCATCTGCGTTCTATTTTCACATAACTAATTAGTTACAATTATTTTTTTGGCGGAAACCTTTCAAGGACTTTAGATACAATGGCCGCGAACAAGGCTTCCCGTTTTTCAGGTGAAGCATTGGGGTTAAAACTACTTTCGCTCACCGCTTGCCAAAAGAGGCCATGTCCATTTTCATCAACAAAATCAAATTGAATTTGTCTGTTAATATCAGCTTGACCAATTGGAATTCCTATAGAAATTCCACCGCCAACATGTCGGCCTGTTCCTCCCATACCCACTCCAACGGTACTGCTTTGGTTTTCGTGATAATCACTGCTTTTGATATCAATAAAAAAATCCGGGGTTTCCGAAAGACTAAAACCTTTGGCCTGCAAACTCATGTCCAAGGCATCCAATAAACGTTTGGTATCGAGCTCGCTCAAGCCAGAATTTATATTGGAGTAGTAATTATAAGTTTTGTATTTGGAAAAATCGGTGGTTTTTTCGTAATCGTAATTGACCCGAATTGGGGCACAGGATACCATCAAAAATATGATGAATACGATTTGTATATTTTTCATCTGCTTATATTTATTGCCCTATTAAAACCTTCTGCTGGTTTGAAAATTTGGAAATGGGCATTTCATGACTTTTTATTTTAAAGATAACGAAAAATTTAATGTCAGTCATTAAGCATCTTCCACAACTTATCTTTAAGCTCGGTAATCCCTTGTTGTGCAACCGATGAAATGAATAAATAATCAATAGGAAGCGTTTTGTCCAATTGTGATTTTAATTCGGCTTTGAGTTCATCATCCAACATATCACATTTTGAAACGGCAATCAACCGTTCCTTATCCAGCATCTCGGGATTGTAACGACGCAGTTCATCCAACAGAATTTCATATTGTTTTAGGATATCATCGGCATCTGCTGGAATCAAAAATAACAGCACCGAATTGCGCTCTATATGACGTAAAAAGTAATGTCCGAGACCCTTTCCTTCCGCAGCGCCTTCAATAATTCCAGGAATATCGGCCATGACAAAGGTTTGAAAATCGCGATATTTTACAATCCCCAAATTAGGCTTTAATGTGGTAAATTCGTAATCGGCAATTTTTGGTTTGGCAGACGTAATGACCGATAACAACGTCGATTTTCCCGCATTGGGAAATCCGACCAGACCAACATCGGCCAAAACTTTTAGCTCCAGTAAAACGGTCTTTTCTTCCAAAGGGATACCAGGTTGTGCATAACGTGGTGTTTGATTGGTTGCCGTCTTGAAATGCCAGTTTCCACGACCTCCCATACCACCTTCTGCAACAATCTTTTCTTCCCCATCTTCAGTAATTTCAAAAAGAATGTTGTTCGTTTCTGCATCCCTAACAACGGTTCCCAACGGTACATTTACATAGGCATCTTTGCCATCGGCACCTGTGCTTCTTCCACTACTTCCATGTTCACCATGTTCGGCCTTGACATGTCTTTTAAATTTGAGGTGCAACAGGGTCCATAGGTTTTTGTCACCTTTTAAAATCACATGGCCTCCTCGTCCACCGTCACCGCCATCAGGTCCACCTTTGGCCACAAACTTTTCGCGGTGCAAATGCATGGAGCCCTTGCCCCCGTTACCGGAAGACACATGGATTTTTACATAATCGACAAAATTTCCTTCGGTCATTTGGTTGTTGAATTGTTTAACTGTTTAACTGTTGAATTGTTTAACTGTTTAACTGTTTAACTGTTTAAACGGGTTCGTCAAATTATTCAGTAGTTTAATTTTTAATATGGCAAAAGTTTTTTGTAAAAGTTAAATGATTTCAGTCACTACAAATGTGCTTTACCCACCACCACCAGTACTTCTCGAAGTCCCTTCAGCAAGATTGGAAGCGATTGAAATCGAACCTCTTCCTATTTGACTTACAGTTCCAAATTTCCCATCTTGAGGAAATTGTTCAGTCATTTTATAAATCATTTCAACCAACCCAATGGATTCTCGCCAAACGTTTAATTTTTCAAATGAATGTGAGTACATTTTTATAAATCTACTTTTCAAACAGTTAAACGATTAAACAAATAAACGATTAAACGATTAAACAAATAAACAGACTTACAGTTTATCAATCACGTCACTGATACGTTGGGTAATCTCTTCGACTGTTCCAACACCGTCAACTCCAAAATATTTATTTTGAGCAGAAAAGTAGTCCTTTAAAATAGCCGTTTTAGTATAATATTCGGTAATTCTATTTCTAATAATGTTTTCATCCGCATCATCAGGTCGTCCGCTGGTTTTCCCACGTTCCAATAATCGCTTAACCAAGATTTCATCATCAACCTCCAAAGCGATCATGGCATTGATTTGGGAATCTTTGGTCTCCATTAAGTGATCGAGAGCTTCAGCTTGGGCGTTGGTACGGGGAAATCCATCGAAAAGAAACCCTTTGGCATCGGCATTTTTTTCAACTTCGGCATTTAACATATCAATGGTAACCTTATCCGGAACCAAATCACCTTTGTCCATAAAGGACTTGGCAAGCATTCCCAATGCGGTCTCATTTTTTATATGATATCTAAAGACATCCCCTGTAGAAATATGTACCAGATTATATTTTTCCTTTAAAAAGTTGGCCTGTGTTCCTTTGCCAGCACCTGGAGGACCAAAAAGCACAATATTGGTCAAATGTTGTGTGGTTTTTAATTGATATACACTTGGCAAGTCACGTCCCAATCCATTATAATCCAAACCATAGCCAACAATAAACTTTTCAGGAATTTTAAAACCGATATAGTGTAGTTTGAAATCTTTTTTATAAGCTTCAGGTTTATAAAACAAGGTCGCAATCTTTAGTGCCTTAACCTTTTCGTTTTTAAATATTCTATATATTTCAGAAAGGGTATTTCCAGTGTCAATAATATCTTCAAGAATTACGACGGTTTTACCCGTGAGGTCTTGGGTCAAACCAATTAAACGTTGGATGTCTTCGGTAGATTTTACCCCCTCGTATGATGCCAATTTAATAAAGGTCACCTCACAGGGTTTGGGATATTTTTTTACAAAATCGCTCACAAACATAAACGAGCCATTTAAAATGCCCACAAAAACAGGCACCTCATCTTTTAAATCGTTCGCAATTTCATTTGCCATACGTTGTACGGTTCTGTCAATTTCCCGTTCAGAAATAAACGGTTTAAAATGTAAATCGTGAAGCTTGACCACTTGTTTTAAATTTTAGAAACGCAAAGATAACCAATAGATTGAGGATTCGCACATTTTTGAAATAGGATTTTAGAAGTTTGTTCCATTTTTAAATGTATTTTTGCAGTGCAAAAGCGTAAATCTATATTTTTTTGTATAATTTAAAGATTCCCATTTTCATGGGAAATGTGTATGAATTATTTCTCTTCTGACTTTAAACTCGGTATTCTTGGTGGCGGACAATTGGGTAAAATGCTGTTGAATGACACCCGAAAATTTGATATTTATACTTGTGTCTTGGATTCAAGTGATGAAGCACCCTGTAAAGTTGGTTGCAATGAATTTTTTAAAGGAGATTTGCTGGATTACAATACGGTTTACAACTTTGGTAAAAACGTAGATGTATTGACCATTGAAATAGAAAATGTCAACGTAAATGCCCTTGAAGCCCTTGAAAAGGAAGGTATAAAAGTGTACCCTTCATCAAAGACCTTAAAAACCATCCAAAACAAAGCCACTCAAAAACTCTTTTATAGAGATCACGGAATTCCAACCGCTGATTTTTCAAGATTTGCCTATTCTTCCGAAATCAATGAAGCCTTAAAGAACGGTGGATTGGGTTTTCCTTTTGTATGGAAAAGTACCCAATTTGGTTATGACGGCAATGGAGTCAAAATCATTAGAAAGGAAGATGATTTAAAAGACATTCCGAATGTGGAATGTATCACTGAAACCATGGTTCCATTTAAAAATGAATTGGCGGTGATTGTTGCAAGAAATTCAAATGGAGACGTTAAAACCTACCCGGTTGTTGAAATGGAATTTCACCCTGAAGCCAATCAAGTGGAGTATGTGATTTGCCCTGCAAGAATTGAGGACAGTGTAGCAAAAAAGGCCCAAGACGTGGCTTTAAAAGTTTCAGAGGCGTTTCATCATGTTGGCCTATTGGCTGTTGAAATGTTTCAAACCCAAGAGGATGAAATTTTAGTAAATGAGGTAGCACCACGCCCCCATAATTCTGGACATCATACCATTGAATCCAGCTTTACCTCCCAATTTGAACAACATTTAAGAGCCGTTTTAAATCTTCCTTTGGGCAAAACCGATTTAAAAGTTGCGGGAATTATGGTAAATTTGGTAGGTGCTGAAGGGCATACCGGTGATGTGGTTTACGAAAACATTGAAACCATCATGGACATGGAAGGGGTCACACCCCATATTTATGGAAAAAAACAAACCCGACCATTTCGGAAAATGGGACATGTGACCATCGTGAATAAAAATATCGATGAAGCTCGAAGTATTGCTGAAAATGTTAAAAAGACCATTAAAGTCATTAGTGAATGATGTCTCCCTGAGCGCAGTCGAGGGGTCAATCAAAACATGAGAATTATAAAATTAGGTCTCGACTGCGCTCGACCTGACATAACAATTAAATTTTATGAAAAAAGTAGGAATCATCATGGGAAGCAAAAGCGACCTTCCGGTCATGCAGGACGCTATCGATATCCTTAAAGGATTTGATATAGCGGTTGAAGTTGATATTGTATCGGCGCACCGAACTCCTGAAAAAATGTTCGATTATGGCAAGCAGGCCCATACTAGAGGTATTTCGGTCATCATAGCTGGAGCCGGTGGTGCTGCCCATTTGCCCGGAATGATTGCGTCCTTATCTCCGCTCCCGGTGATTGGGGTTCCCATAAAAAGCAGTAATTCCATTGATGGCTGGGATTCCATCCTTTCAATTCTTCAAATGCCTGGAGGCGTTCCTGTGGCTACAGTGGCACTGAACGGTGCCAAAAACGCTGGGATTTTGGCAGCACAAATTATTGGAAGTTCCGACAAATGCGTTCAGGACAAAATAGTGGTTTACAAGGAAGGGCTAAAAGCCAAGGTGAACGAATCCTCAAAAGATTTAAAATGAAACATCCATGATCAATTTTAAACACACAGGCGAATGATTAATTGGATGTTCTCCCGAACCGTCGGGATGACCGTTAAAAAAACCTGTCTGCCGACAGGCAGGCAATAAATATAAACATGAAAAACCCCGATTTTACACGGGGTTTTAAAGCTATTAACCAATTATTCTAAGAACTCTTAAAAGCTCTATAAATTCTGGGTAAAAATAGAAATATATTTTCAAAAGACCTTAACAAAAATACTTAATAATCATTAAATCAATATTCTAGTAAGAAAAATTTTACGATAAATATTTTATTCCATAGATACATTTCATGAACATTCTCAATAAACCATTTGAAACACAATACGATACAGCTCCATTTTCAAAACTAAAAAACGGGCATTTTCTTCCTGCCTTTAAAAGTGCAATTGAAAAAGCAAAGGCTGAAATTGAGGCCATCGCAAACAATCCCAATCCACCAACATTTGAAAACACCATTGAAGCTTTGGGTTTTTCGGGTGAAGAACTGGAACGAATTTCCAGCATTTTTTTCAATTTGAATTCTGCCGAAACCAACGACACCATTCAAAAAATAGCGCAAGAGGTATCGCCCTTGCTTGCCGAATTTAGCAATGACATTACCTTAAATGTAGAATTATTCAAGCGCGTTAAAACCGTTTATGAACAAAAGGATGCATTGCATCTTACGACAGAACAAGCCACACTTTTGGACAAAAAATATAAAAGTTTTTCCAGAAATGGAGCCAATTTATCAGAAGACAAAAAACTCCAATTACGTGAGATTGATAAACAATTAAGCCAACTCAAACTTAAATTTGGCGAAAACGTTTTGGCAGAAACCAACAAATTTGAAATGCTTATCACCAATGAAAAGGACTTGTCCGGTTTGCCAGAGGGTGCCAAAGAAGCGGCCAAACAAATGGCAGAATCCAAAGGTTACGAAGGTTGGTTGATTACTTTGGATCATCCAAGTTACATTCCCTTTATGACCTATGCCGATAATCGTGAGTTGCGTAAAAAATTGGCAGTAGCCACAGGTGCAAAAGGCTTTCATAACGATGAATTGGACAATCAAAACAATATCCTGAAAATTGCGAAATTGCGTTTTGAACGTGCTCAATTATTGGGCTATAAAACCCATGCCCATTTTGTGCTGGAAGAGCGCATGGCAAAGACACCTGAAAAAGTTGGGGAATTTCTAAATGAACTATTACAAAAAGCAAAGCCAGCGGCCGAACGCGAATTCAGCGAGCTTCAAAATTTTGCAAAGGAATTGGATGGGATTGAACAACTGGAAAAATGGGATTCAGCCTATTATTCTGAAAAACTAAAACAAAAACTGTTCGATTTGGATGATGAAAAATTAAAGCCCTATTTCAAATTGGAGAACGTGATACAAGGTGTGTTTAAGGTTTCTGAAAAATTATATGGTTTGCGTTTTGAAGACATCCATAACATCGACAAATACCATGAGGATGTATTGACCTATAAAGTCACCAATGAACAAGGTGATTTCATTTCCATTTTTTATGCCGACTTTTTTCCGAGACCGGGCAAGCGCAATGGGGCGTGGATGACTTCCTACAAACCCCAATCCATCAAAAATGGTATCAATGAAAGACCACATATTTCCATAGTTTGCAATTTTACAAAACCAACCAAAACCAAACCTTCGTTATTGACCTTCAATGAGGTTACCACCTTATTTCATGAATTCGGTCATGCATTACATGGCATGCTGGCCAATACAACTTACCCAAGTTTGTCTGGAACAAGTGTATTTTGGGATTTTGTGGAATTGCCAAGTCAGGTATTGGAAAACTGGTGTTATGAAAAGGAGGCGTTGGAATTGTTTGCAACGCATTACGAAACCGGTGAAGTGATTCCGATGGAATTGATTGGAAAAATAAAAGATTCAGCCACATTTCATGAAGGCATGCAAACCTTGCGCCAGTTAAGTTTTGGCCAGCTGGACATGAGTTGGCACGAACAGGACCCAACCGCAATTACTGATGTTAAGGCACATGAACTCAAAGCCTTTGAGAGCACCAAACTATATCCGGACGTTCCCGAAAACTGTATGAGCACTTCATTTTCACATATTTTTCAAGGCGGTTATTCATCAGGATATTACAGTTATAAATGGGCCGAAGTGTTGGATGCCGACGCTTTTGAATACTTTAAGGAGCAAGGTGTTTTCAATAAAGAAGTCGCAACCAAATTCAAAAATAATGTGCTGTCCCAAGGTGGGACCGAAGATCCTATGGTACTGTATAAACGCTTCAGGGGAAAAGAACCAAGACCAGACGCCTTATTAAAGCGTGCTGGACTGATTGGGAAATAGATTTTTTATTCTACTTTTGAAAGAAATTGTCAAAACCTAAAAATGCCAGAACACCAACTAGATCCCAACAAGTGGATTGACCTATATTCTGATTATCTTTTCAATTACACCATTACCCGTGTAAGTGATAGAGATATAGCCAAAGACTTGGTTCAGGACACATTTTTTGCAGGGTTAAAATCCATGAAAAATTTTAAGGGGGAAGCGAGCGAGCGCACTTGGTTGATTTCGATTTTAAAACGAAAAATTATAGATTATTACAGAAAAATAAATTCAAACAAGGGAAAGGCCGAAGTGAGAATGACCTACAATAGTGATGAAAATGAAGGGGATTGGTTGGAAGAGCGCATAGCAGATTCCCATGATAAAAATGCTGAAGATAAAATTGTAAATTCTGAACTTGAAGATGCCATCTATAATTGTTTAAGTAAATTGCCCAAAAAACAGGCTACGGTTTTTAAAATGAAAACCATTTTAGGTTATGAAACCGATGTGATCTGTAATGAATTAAACATTACGCCGTCTAACCTTTGGGTCATAATTCACAGAGCGAGGGTTGCCATGGCAGAGTGTATGGAAAAAAACTGGTTTTAAAACTATGGGAAAAAGTTTCTTATTTATCTCATGTGAGGAGGCAAAACACATTTGTGATAAATCCCAATATGGAGAAGCGACATTGTGGGAAAAGTTTAAATTGAATATTCGATTGTCCTGGTGCAAGTTTACCCGAGCCTACACCAAACGAAATAGGACATTAACAAAAACCATTAAGTCCTCAAAAGTGGAATGTTTAAAGCATCAAGAACAACAAAAGTTAAAGGAAAAATTTAATAGTCTACTGAAAAACCAAAACCAATAACAACCAAAATATTGGAATCCCTTCTACCCAAAACCCGCTATAATATCTACCCTGATTCTTTTTTGCACATATTAATAACAAGAATGTCATAAGTGTTATCATTGATACTATAATAAGGCTTTTCCAATCCAATTCAATTTTAAAAAATTCCAAGAAGTAAAAGAGCACCAATAAAATCATGCCCATAATTTTGGTCCATTGCTCCCCTATTTTTTGTGGAATTGTTGCAAGTTTTAGACTGTCAAATTGCAAATCGCGTATTTCAAATGGAAGTGTTAAAACGATAACAAAAACAAAACGTTGGATAGCTGTAACGATCACATCTTCCGAAATGGCGATATCATTGTTTACAAGAGGCAAAATCACGGTAACACCAGACCAAACCAATGCAATGACATAAATTTTAATGCCACCAACATTCCTTAAATTCTGCTTTTCATCAAAAAGAAAACGCTTTGGCAAAAAAGGAATAGCATATAAAAAAGTAATAACACCCAATCCTAAAATATAAAGGAGTGTTTTGGGTTCAATTTTAAACGCATAAAAGCACATCAACACAAAACAGAAAAAAGAGAACGCCTGAATCAATTTCAACCAATTGGCCAAACTGCGATGATGAAATTTTGCAAGCCCAAAATACTTCACAAAATTGTAGCCTGTTACAGAGGCAAAAAAGATGAAAATTAAAATACTTCCATCATAAGAAATATCAAACTCCAAAAGGGTCAACCAAGACAATGAAACCACAGCCAAAGCCACATGAATACTACTATTGATATAAAAATCAAAAAGCTGCCTTAAACCCTTCATTTTACAAAAGTAACCAAACTGTTAATAACACAATCAATTGGTTAAAAACTTTGGATTTCCTTAACTATTATGCTTTATTAATTATGTAATTTTGCACATCAAAACACAAGCTATTTTAATGAATACAAATGCATTTGCACTTCGCCATATAGGTCCGAGCGAAGAAGACCAAAAACAGATGTTAAAAACGATTGGTGCCGATTCTTTGGACCAACTTATTTACGAAACCATTCCTGACGATATCCGTTTAAAGAACGGTTTGAAATTGGATGAGCCCATGACCGAAAATGAGTATCTCATACATAGTCATGAACTGTCCAAAAAAAATAAAGTCTATAAAACCTATATCGGTTTAGGATATCATCCCACCATTATGCCTGCTGTCATCCAGCGCAACATTTTGGAAAATCCGGGGTGGTACACAGCTTATACACCTTACCAAGCCGAAATTGCCCAAGGCCGATTGGAAGCCTTGTTGAACTTCCAAACCATGGTGACCGACCTTACCGGAATGGAAATCGCCAACGCCTCTTTACTGGATGAAAGTACTGCGGCGGCCGAAGCCATGAGCTTGTTATTTGCGGTAAGGGAACGCGAGCAGAAAAAAGCGGATATCAACAAGTTTTTTGTTTCTGAACACGTCCTGCCACAAACCATTTCATTATTACAGACTAGAGCCACTCCAATTGGAATAGAACTAGTAATTGGTGATGAAAATGACTTTGATTTTTCTTCGGAATATTTCGGTGCCATCCTTCAGTATCCTGGAAAAAATGGACAAGTGAGCGATATTAAATCCTTTATTGAAAAAGCCAAAAACGCTCAAATTAAAGTGGCTGTTGCTGCTGATATTTTGAGTTTGATAAAGTTGGAGGCGCCAGGTAAATTTGGAGCTGATGTTGTGGTT
>DASWKU010000063.1:0-1864 GCA_036396455.1 Flavobacteriaceae bacterium | reverse complement strand
TAAAATTAATTCAAGAATTTAAATTAAACATAACTTTTTAATGTTAAAAAAAATATACAGGTGTTCTTTAGTAAACCTTTTTTTGAGATGCACGGTAAAAAATTCAAATTTTATAGAAATTAAAAGCTTAATTGAACTTACGAAATAAAAATTTAATAATATTAAGAAAATAACTCTTGAAAAACAACAATAATTACAAAAAAAACACTCAAGAGTAGAGTAAAAACATACAACTTTAAAGACACATAAAAAAAAAAATCACTTGCTTGAAAGGTTTGATGCTAATAATTTATTTGTTCAGCATTAGAATCAATCATTGCTTTATATCTTTTTTGAAGACCATTAAAAGCATTATTGAACCATGATTTTTTTTTTCCAACAATTTTTATTACTTTTTTAAGTCGCTTTTTTAAATGATTTTGATTTTTTGGTGCACCTTTTGCTTTTGACCTTTCTTTTAATTCATTTCTTATCCAATGGAAAACATTTTCTGTAATGTTTAATTCTGGGCATTTGGCAGGAAAACAATTGTTTTTATATTCACAATCACAATCTTCCTTTGGTATTGTTATTTTGATCTTTCTTTTGTGCTTTGATCTATTTACACTTGATTTTACTGTAATTTTGTTTATACCTGTAATTGTTTTGCATGGTGGAGTGGGAGCAACACTCCAATTATTTTCCCCAAACAGTGAATTAAGCTCTATTTCAGGTCTTTCCCCTTCATACAACTATCATGCACATAGAATGAAAATTGATTATTTTTTCTTAACTTTTTTATACACTTGTTGTACTTTTTGCTTTTTAAAATTTTTGAATACACACACTGATTAAAGGAATTTTTTTTAATCTTGTAATACACAATTCCATCATAATTGCAAGCCAGATATAGGTGTAATTGCTTTTTTGTATCATAATCTTGGATTTTATGCCAGTTAACTTTAGATTCATCTCCTTTTCTACAATATACACTGTCGTTTTGCTTGTTGTACATTTCTTTAAATCCGAAACCTGCTTCATCTGCATGGAGTTGATTTTTTTATTTGTCTTTTCCTCTATTACGATGATCACAAGCAAATTTTTTTCTCATTGTTTTGTGATGATTGGTCAAGATAAGCTTGGTTCTCTTTGGATAGGCAATACTAAGTAGTTTTTTTCTATATCTATGGATTGTTGTTGTTGACAGGGAAATCTTAACATTTTTTTTTTTTTTAGTGTATAATTTGTTGGATGCAGTTTTTAGGCTGGGATGGTTAAGAAGTTGTTTCTTTATTTGTGATGCAATTTCTGGTGTAACTTTTCTAGGATTCTTGGTATAAGCTCTTGATTCTGCTGTTGTGAAGCCTTGATCTTTAAATTTACTTGTCCATGTCCTGATTGTTTCATTGCACACATTTCTTTCTTTAAAATCATTACAATTTTCAATTTTATTTTTAATAAACTTGGTAAGCTGACCATTTAGGTGTTTAGCTTTACCTTCCACATAAAATTCAAAAAGTAAAACCTTTTGATCTTTGTTCAAACGTTTTGACATATTTACTGTTGTTAAATTTAAGGGTATACTAGTTTAAACTTTACTGTAAAATTGTATGTTTAGGCTATTTTTACACTTTTCAAAAAACAACTACAAAATTACAATTATATTTTTAGTAACTTAAGTATCTATTAGTTTTATAAATAAGTTCAATTAAGTTGAGTAATTTTTTTAAATTAATTTTTTACCGTCGTAAACATGGCGCTAGGTTTACTAAAGAAAACCCTGTATATATATATATAACTTGTGAAAATCTATTTCTTCGAATATTTTGATCATTTTTATGATCTTGTTTATTTTGTTTAATTTTTTTATATTCATCACGATATA
>DASWKU010000062.1:0-4749 GCA_036396455.1 Flavobacteriaceae bacterium | reverse complement strand
CGATTACGAATACAAACAACATGTGGAGTTGGCCAAAAAACATTGTGCCCGTGGCGATGTGTTTCAATTGGTACTTTCCCGAAAGTTCACTCAAGGTTTTAAAGGCGATGAATTCAACGTCTATCGCGCCTTAAGAAGCATTAACCCGTCACCTTACCTGTTCTATTTTGATTATGGTGACTTTAAAATCTTTGGAAGTTCGCCGGAGGCACAACTCATTGTAAGCAATGAAAAAGCTGAAATTCATCCCATTGCAGGAACTTTCAGACGTACAGGAAATGATGAAAAAGATGCCGAATTGGCCAAGCAATTATCGGAAGATGATAAAGAAAATGCCGAACACGTGATGCTTGTCGATTTGGCTCGAAATGATTTAAGCAGACACGGCAACCAGGTAAAGGTGGAAACCTACAGGGAGGTTCAATTTTTTTCTCATGTGATACATCTTGTGAGCAAAGTAACGGGTCAAAAGTTCAAATCTACCAACACCATGCAAGTGGTTGCCGATACGTTTCCCGCTGGAACGTTAAGTGGCGCACCAAAGCACAAAGCCATGCAACTCATTGAAAAATATGAAAAAACAAGTCGTGATTTTTATGGTGGTGCCATTGGGTTTATGGATTTTGAAGGTAACTTCAACCACGCCATTATGATCAGGACCTTTTTAAGCAAAAACCATCAATTACATTGGCAAGCTGGTGCAGGATTGGTGTCAAAATCAAATCCTGAAAATGAATTGCAGGAAGTTTATAACAAATTGGGGGCTTTAACCAAAGCTATAGAATTGGCAGAAAGTATATGAACATGAAAAAGATAATAGTGATCGATAATTACGATAGTTTCACTTACAACCTTGTACATTATTTACAGGATTTAAATTGTGAAGTTACCGTAAAACGAAATGACCAATTGACTTTGGAAGAGGTTGAACCTTTTGATAAAATTGTATTGTCCCCCGGACCCGGAATACCGGATGAAGCCGGGTTGTTAAAACCAATTATTGAACGATATGCATCCACAAAGAGCATTTTAGGCGTTTGTTTGGGACAGCAAGCCATTGGCGAAGTATTTGGCGGCACACTTATTAATTTAGATACTGTTTTCCACGGTGTGGCTACCCAAGTCCAAATATGTGTTGAAGACGAAATTCTTTTTAAAGGGTTAAATAAAACGATTGATGTTGGCCGCTACCATTCTTGGGTTGTCAATCCAAATTTGCCAGAGGTATTGGAAGCGACATCCTTTGATGAAAATGGTCAAGTCATGTCCTTAAGACATAAAGTCTATGATGTAAAAGGGGTCCAGTTTCATCCGGAATCGGTATTGACCCCCAACGGAAAACAAATATTGAAAAATTGGTTAAACAGTTAAATTAGTCAACAGTGAGCAATATTAGTGAGCAGTCAAATAAAATAAAAAGAAATAAAATTCTCTCCCTTTGGGAGACCTGCCTGCCGGCAAGGCAGGGATGTCCGAAGGACAGAGTGGGCTTATGAAACAAATTTTAAATAGACTAATCAATCAAGAAAGCATCTCAAGTGAAGAAGCCAAACAGGTTTTGGTCAACATCTCCAAAGGGGATTATAACCAAAGTCAGATCGCATCCTTTCTCACGGTGTATATGATGCGAAGCATCACTATTGATGAACTTCAAGGGTTTAGGGATGCCCTTTTGGAATTGTGCATTCCTGTACATTTGGAAGACTACAATACCATCGATTTATGTGGAACTGGTGGTGATGGAAAAGACACGTTTAACATTTCAACATTGGCCTCATTTGTTACGGCAGGTGCCGGGGTTAAGGTCACAAAACATGGCAATTATGGTGTATCTTCGGCTTGTGGTTCTTCAAATGTTATGGAACATTTGGGTGTGAAATTCAGCAATGATATCGATTTTCTGAAACAAAGTCTGGACAAGGCCGGAATTTGTGTGTTGCATGCGCCCTTATTTCATCCGGCCATGAAAAACGTCGCTCCAATACGACGGGAACTGGGAGTGAAAACCTTTTTCAACATGCTTGGGCCCATGGTCAACCCAGCATTTCCAAAAAACCAAATGGTCGGCGTATTTAGTTTGGAACTTTTACGAATGTACTCTTACCTTTACCAAAATACCGATAAAAATTACAGCATCGTTCATGCTTTGGATGGTTATGATGAAATCTCATTGACAGGAGCCGCAAAAGTCATCAACAACCAAAGTGAACAGGTTTTAAAGGCTTCCGATTTTGGTGTTCCTGAATTGAAACAACAGGACATTTATGGGGGGGATTCCATAGCATCATCGTCCAAAATTTTTACCCAAGTCTTGGATGGTAAAGGTACAGAAGCACAAAACAATGTGGTATGTGCCAATGCGGCATTGGCGATTTCAACGGTTAAAAATTCATCAATACTGGATGGTTTTCAAATGGCAAAAGCATCGTTAATGAGTGGAAAGGCAAAACAAAGTTTCAAAACCTTGGTGGAATTAAGCAAATAAATGTCTGGTCGAGCGTGTCATATCGAGCGGAGACGAGATGCGAGACCTTATTAATGTAATGAAATGAATATTTTAGAAAAGATAGTAGCTGATAAACACATTGAAGTTGAACTTCGAAAACAGTTGATTCCCATAGAGCAATTGGAACAATCCGTTTTGTTTGATAAAGACCCGATTTCCCTTGTTCAGAATTTAAAATCGAGTACATCAGGAATCATAGCAGAACATAAACGGCGCTCGCCTTCAAAATCGATTATCAATCAAAATTTAAATGTGTTTGATATTGCCAAAGGCTATGAAAACGCCGGAGTTTGCGGCATGTCTGTCCTGACCGACGGGAAATATTTTGGAGGCTCGTTGGACGATTTATTGACCGCCCGGGCAAGTTGCAAATTACCACTCCTGCGAAAGGAATTTATAATAGACCCTTACCAAATCATTGAAGCCAAAGCTTATGGCGCAAACGTTATTTTATTGATTGCTGCCATTCTTTCCAAAGAAGAACTGAAAGCCTATTCTGAATTGGCACAAAGCCTCGAATTGGAGGTTTTACTGGAAATCCATGATGAAAAGGAATTGAACAAATCGCTGCACCAAAGTGTTGACATGATTGGTGTAAACAACCGCAATCTCAAAACGTTTGAAGTGAGTTTGGAAATCAGCAAAACATTAAGTGCCTTAATTCCGGAAGACTTTGTAAAAATTTCCGAAAGTGGGATTAGCAGTATTGAAGCCATAAAAACCTTGCAGCCTTATGGATTCAAAGGATTTTTGATAGGGGAACATTTTATGAAAACTGATAATGCTGGAGAAAGTGCCAAACTATTTATGGATGATTTAAACAAATAATGTCATGCTGTCCCGATAGCTATCGGGATTGTTTCAGCATCACATAAAAATAAAAAATGAGAACCTGTAACACCTGCCCGACCAGCAGGCGGGAGTTCAGGTTGACAAGAAAACATGAGGCTAAAAGTCTGTGGAATGAAATATCAGGAGAACATGATTGAAGTCGCCAAACTTCAACCGGACTACCTTGGCTTTATTTTCTATAAAAAATCGGCACGCTATTTTGAGGGAACCATTCCAGAGTTGCCAAAATCCATAAAAAAGGTCGGTGTATTTGTCAATGCTTCCATTGAAGACATCATTGAAAAAGTAAAAACCCATGGTCTGGATGCCATTCAATTGCATGGTGAGGAATCCCCGGAATTTTGCAAAGCACTTTGTCATGCTGTCCCGATAGCAATCGGGATTGTTTCAGCATCTCAACCGATTGAAATCATCAAGGTATTTTCAATCAAAGACGATTTCGATTTCAACCTGTTAAAACCTTATGAATCCGTTTGTGATTATTACCTCTTTGACACCAAAGGAAAATTGCCCGGTGGTAATGGTTATGCCTTCAATTGGAATGTTTTAAAACAGTACCCTTCAACCAAACCCTATTTTTTAAGTGGGGGTATTGGACTTGAAGAATTGGAAAACCTAAAATCGTTTTTTAAAACCGAGGCCTCAAAATATTGCCATTCCATTGATGTCAACAGTAAATTTGAAATGGAACCGGGCTTAAAAAACATTAAAAAACTAAAACCATTTAAACAGAAACTGTCATTCTGAATGAAATGAAGAATCTCATATAAGATGCTTCGAAAAGCTCAGCATGACATTAGAAAATAACCATGAACTACAATATCAACAACAAAGGCTATTACGGAGAATTTGGAGGAGCCTACATCCCAGAAATGCTCTATCCAAATGTAGAAGAGTTGCGCCAAAACTATTTAAAGGTCATGGCAGAACCAGAGTTTAAAAAGGAATTCAACCAACTTTTAAAAGATTATGTTGGCCGTCCTTCCCCACTCTATTTTGCCAAACGTTTGAGTGAAAAATACAATGCCAAAATCTACTTAAAACGGGAAGACCTCAACCATACCGGGGCGCATAAAATCAACAATACCATTGGTCAGATCCTTATGGCAAAACGCCTTGGAAAAACCCGAATTATTGCTGAGACCGGTGCCGGTCAACACGGTGTGGCCACAGCTACGGTTTGTGCGCTTATGGGTTTGGAATGTATTGTTTACATGGGTGAAATTGACATTGCCCGTCAGGCTCCAAATGTTGCCCGAATGAAAATGCTGGGTGCCAAAGTGGTTCCCGCCTTATCGGGAAGTAGAACGTTGAAGGATGCCACCAACGAAGCCATTCGCGACTGGATCAATAACCCTGTAAACACACATTACATTATTGGAAGCGTCGTT
>DASWKU010000061.1:0-7934 GCA_036396455.1 Flavobacteriaceae bacterium | reverse complement strand
ATTGGGACCTGTTCGATTCCAATGGTGGTCAAATCAAATGCACGATCACTTTTGGCACATGGGCTCGCAAAAGTAATCGTGAAATTTTGGGACTTAAAAAAATGAATGAGCTGCATCATTCGGCTCCCTGCCGCAGAACTATTGGGTTCTAGCCAAACGAAACCGATGACCAATAGCTTTTTTTTCAACTTCTAAAAATTTAATTTTTGCTAAGATATGAATACCAACGTTCTCATAAAAAAATTACAAAACTAGATTTATGCACAATCGTTACAGCGTTTAGAAAGGGACATTAATCAATGAAATGTCTGGGCCATAAAGCTAAGACGAAACACATTTTAAACAAGATTAAAGTTTCATGACGTTTTGCAGTGCTTCATCTGAAATCACCAATAGTTTGCTTTTAATCAATCGCGAAGTTAGGGTTTTCCAGTTCTTATCTTTTTTGAAAATGGATGCTAAAATAGGATGTGCCTTTTCAAATTCCTTATTGTTCAACAAATTAATGGCATACCAATATTGCATCTCAAGATTTTCTGGAAATAATTTTTGGGCACTCAAGTACAGTTCTTCCGCTTTTTTTGAATCACCTTTTTCCATAGCCAAATCCCCTCGATTCATAAAATCATAAGCGTTATGGATTTTTATCAAACGTTCCAATTCCACAATCGGATTTTCATGGTCTTCCACACGTAAATCCATAATGGTATCTTCCCAAGAATTTTCCGTAGCGGTTCCTTTTACGATCAAAATAGCAGCCGATTGTTTTCCTCTTATATCCCCTTTTTCATTTTCAGCAGCTTTTAATGCAGCCAAAAGACGCTCACTTAAAGTTCCTGAAGTCTGTTCAAAGGCTTTTGCCATGGCATTCCAAACTGTATTGTTGAGCATCATATTGGCTTGAACCGAGAAATTCTTTCCTTGTTTATGGCCGGCAGCATCGATACACAACTTGCCTGTATGAGTGGCAACTTCGCCTTTTGTGTTCAAAAATGCAACTTGCCTGTACATTTCACCTCCATCATTTGCCAATAGAGCATCCAAAGCCTGTTGTGGTGATAAGCCTTGTTCCATTAAAGCCAATCCTTTGGGCCCATAACTGGGATTTACCAAGGATTGAGTTGCTACAACACCAACACCAGCTTTTCCATAGGTCACTACACTTCCAACACTAAACCAATGGCTTTGAACAGCCACTCCAAGATCCCCGGTAATGGAATCTCTAGCAACAATGGAATAGGTATGTGTGTATGGTTCTGATTTTTTGTAAACCTGTGGAAATAGACTTTGTGAAACCAGTAAAACAACTAATACAATACATTTATTCATGGCTTTTGACTTTGAATACTAAAGTAATGATTTTTATCCTTTAAACTTATATCTTGTAACTTCGCTCTTCTAACTTTCTTTGTTATCTTTGCAACTTCAAAAAACAATTCAGTTTATGTCATTGTCTTCCCTTAATGCAATATCCCCTATTGATGGTCGCTATAGAACCAAAGTTGACGTTCTGGCATCCTATTTTTCTGAAGAAGCTTTGATAAAGTACAGAGTTTTAGTGGAAATTGAATATTTTATTGCATTATGTGAACTGCCATTGCCCCAACTTGCTGATTTTGATACGGCACTTTTTGATGAATTAAGAGCCATCTATAAAAGTTTTTCTACGGAAGATGCTTTGAAAATCAAAGCCATTGAAAAAGTCACCAATCATGATGTCAAGGCGGTTGAATATTTTATTAAAGAGCAGTTTGATGCATTGGGCATTTCAAAATATAAAGAATTCATCCATTTCGGATTGACCTCACAAGATATCAATAACACAGCCATTCCTTTGAGCATCAAGGAAGCCGCAGCCAATGTCTATATTCCTGAATTTAATGCGGTTGTAAATACCCTTAAGGAACTTTCCAAAGCATGGGCAACCATTCCTATGTTGGCAAGAACGCACGGACAACCTGCTTCCCCTACCCGACTTGGTAAGGAAATTGATGTGTTTGTTGTACGACTGGAAGAGCAATTTAGATTATTGAGCGCTATCCCAAATGCTGCCAAATTTGGTGGTGCCACAGGTAATTTTAATGCCCATAAAGTCGCTTATCCCAATATTGACTGGAAAGTTTTTGGCAATGGTTTTGTGCAAGAAAAACTAGGTTTGAAGCATTCCTTTCCTACAACTCAAATTGAACATTACGACCACATGGCAGCATTATTTGATGCTTTAAAACGCATCAATACCATCATCATAGATTTGAATCGGGATTTTTGGACTTATGTTTCCATGGATTATTTTAAACAAAGCATAAAAAAAGGCGAAGTTGGCAGTAGTGCCATGCCGCATAAAGTGAATCCCATCGATTTTGAAAACAGTGAAGGAAACCTTGGAATGGCCAATGCCATTTTTGAACATTTGTCCGCCAAACTTCCCATTTCACGATTGCAGCGTGATTTGACCGACAGTACCGTTTTGCGTAATGTTGGCGTTCCCTTTGCTCATACCCTTATTGGATTTAAATCCACGTTGACCGGATTGAACAAATTACTGTTGAACAAGAGCAAGATTGCTGAAGATTTGGAACAAAATTGGGCGGTTGTCGCCGAGGCCATTCAAACTATTTTGCGACGTGAAGGCTATCCAAATCCTTATGAAGCTTTAAAAGGATTGACTCGTACCAACGAAAAAGTCACACAAAGTTCCATTTCAAATTTTATTGATACCTTAGAGGTTTCAAAGGAAATTAAAAATGAACTTAAGGTCATTACGCCAACAAATTATACGGGAATTTAACAACAACACTACCAAAAGCACAAAAATGGACACTTTTGGTTTTATATTTACCATTGCTCTGGTGTCTCTTTTTTTTGTTTCGGGGATTTTAGGAATATTAGATTATTTTATCATCAAATGGATTTTGTTTTTGGCATTGGCCTTTTTACTTGTTTATTGTATTCTGATTATAGCCAATAACAAAAATCACCCAGATTAACCAGGTGATTTTCTATTAACACTTTATATTAATTTCAGTTATTTAAAAAAATCTGCAAACTGTGTAATCTGTGATTCGTTGATATTTGCTGTATCCAAGGCTGAATATAATTTCACCACTTTATTGGCACTCATATCGTCTCCTAAAACCCTAATAATGGCAAAACCTTTATCATTGGCGTTTCCAAAAATAATGAGCTCATCTATTCGATCTTCTTCTCCAATAAATTTTATAGAAAATTTCCCATCGGTGGTATTTCCACCTCGCATAAGCTCTTGATATTTTGGGTTGTTTAAAATTTCCTTTACTTTTTTCAGCTCCACTTCATATTCAACTTTATTACCTTCAGACACTACAAAAGCAAGCATATTGAGTTTGTCTATGGATTTGTAGGCCTCCTTCTGTTCTTCGGTCAAGTTGGTCACTTCTATATTAAGTAAACTTGTGGGAATATCTATGGTTGTAAATCCAGGTTTGAGTTCATTATCTACGAAATAAACCTGTAACGACGGATTTTGGTCACAACTTGTTAAAGTCGCAACCAAAACCAACATCGTTATTAATTTTTTGATTGATGTAGCCATTATGCTATTTATTCTTTTTATCCCCAACTTTTTTCAATTGGTTCCCACCAGGAACATTCATTTTATTGGTCAGTTTAGAGACCTGTCGCAAATCGATGTCTCCAGTTAAAGATAATAAAACGGTTTCAATTTCCCTTTTCTTCCCATTGATGGTAATGTCTTGACCTTTGGTAATTTCTTTCAATCCAGTAACAAACATCAATAATTCTTTTACATGGTTATCATCTTTACCTTCCTTGACATAAAACTTAACGGTTTGTTCGCCATCTTTTATACGCATCAACTCTTGTAAGTTTGCACTTTTTAGATAACTGTTAAACGTTGCGTTCATATCGGCTGAAATTTTTTCATCACCCGTGGTCAACACCTTTAAGCCTGTTATTTTACCGACCATGTCAACCAATTCTTGGGCTTCTGGATCATCGGTCTGTATTTGAAGATCCATAAGCATCTTAAACATTTTCTGGTTGACAATAACGGAAGTTACCCCGTCCATGTCTTCAAATTTGTCAAACACACTCTGTCCAAAAGTTACTATTGGAGCTAATGCTATTGCTAATATTACTGCTAATTTTTTCATCTGTTTTTTGATTTTAATTATTACTTGTATTTATTCGTTTTTAAAAATTTTATTGGTAGTTGCTGAGAACTCACTGATGTAACCCACTTGTTCTGCACCTTTTTCAAATTGTGCGCCAGCCAAATTCAAGGCATTTAAACTTGTGGCGCCTTGGTTGAATTTTGAAGACAACAGGTTTAAGGCCTCCATGGTTTGATTGTAAGCCAAAAGCTCTTCTGAATTGAGATCGGCTAAAGTTTTTTTACCACCATTAAACTGGGTAAAGACCGTTAACATTAACACCGCTATTGCCGCGACCGAAATCCATCTATACAAATTGTATGTTTTAGTCCCATCCTGATAATTATCGGGAGCTTTAGGGATTAATGGAACGTCTTTGGTATAATGCTCCTGTTTTGTCTTTTTGAAATACTGGAACATGACTCTATAAGACTCCAAATGTGGAGCAACCTCATCTTGAGCGAAGTAAGCTTGTAACTGCTGCTCTTCTTTTAGCGTTGTTTCGCCATTATCGTACTTTTCCAGTAACTTTTCTATTTTATTTAATACCATAACTATGCGTATTTGTTAATTTTTCCCGTATTGTTTTTCTTGCTCTTGAGAGTGATACCCGTATTGCTGTTTCATTCATGTCCAACACTTTTGCTATCTCTTCAAATTCATATTCCTCTATATCTCTCAACTGCAGTACCAGTTTTTGTTGTTCTGGCAGGTCTTCTATAATTTTTGCAACCCAATCCACACTGTCACTCAATTCAACCTGTCGTTGCAAGGAGGTATTGTTATCTTGATAATTACTATGGACAATTTTCAGGTTTTGAGCTTGTTTGGATTTTAACCGATCCAAACAAAAATTCTTGGTCATCGTCATCGAAAACGCTTCAACATTTCTATAATCCTCAATACGTTCTTTATTGTTCCACAACTTCATTAAAATCTCCTGTGTGGCATCTTCAGCTTCTTCATTGGAAACCAAGAGTCGTTTTGCCAAACGAAAGACTTTATCCTTAAACGGCATTACCAACGTTACAAAATCTGCCTGTGTCATTACTTGGTGGTTAGTTTAACAGTTTTTCTGCTGTTTCTATCCTTACGACGAAACATGATTAAATTTGTTACAATTAATTTTGAATTTACAATAATGTAAGTAAATTTAGAGTTTAATTGCCTAAAATCTATTATGTTTGAAATCAAAACCATTGTTATGAAAATTTTAAAAGTACTCTTTATTGCCATTGTTCTTGGCGGTTTTTCCGTAAGTTGTTTTGAAGATAGGGATGACAATGTCATTCTGGCCAGTGAAATCAATGATTTTGTGTGGAAGGGCATGAATGCCGTTTATCTGTATAAAGATGAAATCCCCAATTTGGCCAATGACCGTTTTTCATCCGATCAACAATATGGGGATTATTTAAACAGCTACGCCACCCCTGATGACCTTTTTGAAAGCCTCATTTACCAACGAGAAACTGTGGATAGGTTTAGTATTATTGTAGATGATTATATAGAATTGGAGCAATTGTTAGGAGGTACTTTTGTGAGTAATGGTCTTGAATACAATTTTTATTATGAACCCGGAAGCAATACTGCGGTCTTTGGAATTATTAGACTTGTGTTGAACAACAGTGTTGCAAGTGGACTTGACCTTCATAGAGGGCAAATTTTTGACGCTATTGATGGAACCCCTCTTACAGCAACCAATTTAGGCACACTTCTGGGCCAGAATACCTATACCTTAAATTTGGCCAATTACAATGATAATGGTACTCCCGAAGTGGCTGATGATATCATTGAATCCACTACTGAAACTGTAGATTTAACCAAACAACCTTATACCGAAAATCCTGTGCACACCACATCCATTATTGATGTGAATGGAGAAAAATTAGGATATATTTTATATAATGGTTTCAATCAAAATTTTAATACCCAATTAAACAATGCGTTCGATGTATTTAAAACCAATAATATACAGCATTTGGTCATTGATTTAAGATATAACCCTGGTGGATCCGTAAATACAGCTTCGCTTTTGGGCAGTATGGTTACCGGTCAATTTAATGGTCAGGTCTTTTCAAAATTAATATATAATAGTGATTTACAACAGTATAATAGCAATTATAATTTTGTGAATACTTTTGATGGCAATGCTATAAACAGTTTGAATTTGAGCAAGGTTTATGTTTTGACCTCGTCAAGTTCGGCTTCAGCTAGCGAGTTGGTCATCAATAGTTTGAAAGCTTATATAGATGTTGTGCAGATTGGGGATTTTACAGTTGGAAAAACTCAGGCTTCGATAACTGTTTATGATTCGCCAAACCTTACCGATAAAGAAAACATCAATCCCAATCACACTTACGCCATGCAACCATTGGTGGCCAATTCCATAAATGTCAACGATCAGGCTGTTCCTGGCAATGGCTTGACTCCCGATATAGAATTATTGGAAAGCCCTCGTAATTATGGAGTTCTTGGATATCCCAATGAACGGCTGTTGGCGGCGGCAATCAACAACATTTTGGGAACCGGAAGATTTGCTGCTCCCGATAAAGAATTCAGCACCATAAAAACGGATGTCAATTTGATGCCTTTTGAAGATGAGATGTATATTGATGGCAAGTTTATGCCACCGGTCTTGAGAAAGCAATTTATGGACCAATAAAAAAAAGCCACTGCACTTCGACTACGCTCAGTGACCAAGTGGCTTTTCATTTTTATAATTTGAGATTAAATCCAACAGTCACATTTCTTCCTTTTGTGGAAAATCCAAAAAGTTCTAGATAGTCTTCATTGAACATATTGGTTAAGTTGGCAAATAGTTTCATTTTGCCTCCTAAAATATCATGACTTAAATAGGCATCCAAAAGGCTGTAACTTTTTAGTGTTACGTTCTCATTCACAAAGGTCAAACTGTTAAAAACCACATCTTTTCTGTCGTCATTAAACTGATATGCCAAACTAAAAAAAGTGGCTTCACAAATTTTGTAGTCCACTCTAGCATTTGCCTTAAATTTTGGAATACGGAGATTTAAATCCTCTTCAACTCTGGTATAGGTAGCATTGGCATTTAGTGAGATGTGTTCTGAAAATCTATAGCTTGTTGTCAATTCCACACCTCTTGCCGTAAAATCGGTGTCAACATTTTTATATTGATACACAAAATTTCCCAAATCCACAAAATCAATAAAGTTGTGTTCCTTTCTGTTGAAATACACAAGACTAAAAGTAGCTTTGTCCTTAACATTCACTTCAGCTCCCAATTCAATGGTTGTGTTTTCTTCCGGTTTTAAATCTAAATTTCCATAGGTTGGCTCAAATAATTGATATAATGATGGCGTAATGTATGCAGTACTGTAACTTGTCAACCCTTTTATATATCCAAATCCAACCTCTTTTCTAAAGGAAGGATTTATACTATAGACCAAATGATTTCCATATTCGCTATGGTGGTTTAATCGCAGCCCGGTATTGATGTTCAGGCCAAAATCTGAAACATAAACCACATTGGCGTAGGGATCGACAATGGTAAAATTGGCATCGTTTGCATTGATGCTCTGTTCCAAAGCATTGGCACCAAAAGGAATGGTGAAACTTTCCATCTCATTTTTTTGGGCATTCAAACCCAAAACCGTATAGAATCTCTCATTGAAATTGTTCCTATTGAACACATCCGCCACATAACTATTGGCATTATATTCAGCCGGATAGGACGATTCTATTTTCCTTTTCACACTATTAAATGCCACATTTAAGGTAAGGCTTCCATTTTTGTATTTAAATTCA
>DASWKU010000060.1:0-22747 GCA_036396455.1 Flavobacteriaceae bacterium | reverse complement strand
AATAAAATTTCTGTTTAACTAGTTATTAACAGTATAAAAATTCTTTATTTGCAGGTTTAAAATCAATAACATAAACATGACAGACCACGATTTAATTTATGTTTTGGCATTGCAGCATGTTCCTAAAATAGGGGATTTAACGGCTAAAAAATTGATCAACCACTGTGGTTCTGCAGAAGCGGTCTTAAATGAAAGAAAGCACAATTTATTAAAAATAGATGGTATTGGCTCTATAACAATAAATGAATTGTATGATACCAGGTTTTTAAGGGAAGCTGAAGAGGAATTACGGTTTATAAAAGAAAACCAAATTCGATGTCTTTATTTTACAGATGAGGATTATCCAGACAAATTAAAACATTGTATAGACGGGCCAATTTTGATCTTTCAAACGGGAAATGTCAACCTTAACAAACAACGGATTATAAGCATTGTTGGAACACGAAAAATTACCACAAACGGTGTCGCTTTTTGTGAAAAATTAGTGGAGCAACTTTCAGTTTATAATCCTGTAATCGTTTCGGGTTTTGCTTATGGCACGGACATCACTGCCCAAAAAACAGCTTTAAAGCATCATCTGCAAACCATAGGCTGTTTGGCACATGGGTTTAACCAAATCTATCCGTCATCACATAAAAAATACGTTGCTGAGGTTGAAAAAAACGGTGGGTTTTTAACCGATTTTTGGAGCACCGATGTATTCGACAGAAATAATTTTTTAAAGCGTAACCGAATTATTGCAGGCTTAAGCGAAGCCACTATTGTGATTGAATCTGCCGAAAAAGGAGGAAGTTTGGTCACGGCTGATATTGCAAACTCTTATAATCGGGATGTTTTTGCAGTTCCAGGACGTGTTACAGATGCTCAAAGTACAGGATGCAATAATTTAATCAAATACCACAAGGCACACGTTTTGACCAATCCATTGGATGTCCCTTATATTTTGAACTGGAAATTGGAAGATGACAAAAAGCCAATAGTTCAAAAGCAGTTGTTTGTTGAATTGGGCGAAGACGAAAAAATGATTTATACCTATTTAAAGGCCAGTGAAAAACAGATGCTTGATGTGATAGCCATTGAATGTGGGATGCCCATTTTTAAGGTGGCGAGTATTTTACTCAATATGGAACTGAAGGGAGTTATACGACCGCTTCCCGGGAAATTGTTTGAGGTTATTTAATATCCAACTTTGCTTCTCACCCTTTTTAAAACGTCATCAGCTATCAATTTGGCTTTTTCGGCACCAATAGCCAAAGCACTGTCAATTTCATCAAGACGGTCCATATAGTAAGCATAGCGTTCTCTTGGTGTCGCAAACTTTTCAATGATGAGTTCAAATAAGGCTTGTTTTGCTTGTCCGTAACCATAACCCCCATTTTCGTAATTGGCTTTCATGGTTTCAACCTCATCTTTTGAAGCCAATAATTTATAAATGGCAAAACAATTGCAGGTTTTCCAATTTTTAGGGGCTTCCAGAGGAGTACTATCGGTTTGAATGGACATGATCTGCTTTCGAAGTTTTTTGTCATCCAAAAAAATGTCAATGATATTGCCTTTGCTTTTGCTCATTTTTTCGCCATCTGTTCCCGGTATTAGCATCATTTCTTCTTGTACATCAGCTTCAGGTATCACAAAAGTCTCCCCTAGTTTTGCATGGAAACGCGATGCCACATCACGTGTCATTTCAATATGCTGTAATTGGTCCTTTCCTACGGGAATAATATTGGCATCGTATAGCAAAATATCCGCCGCCATGAGCATGGGATAAGTAAACAAACCTGCATTGACATCTTCCAACCTATTGGCCTTATCCTTAAAGCTGTGTGCCAAAGTTAAACGTTGGTATGGATAAAAACAGCTTAAATACCAAGTCAGCTCGGTAACCTGGGGCACATCACTTTGTCTATAAAAAACCGTTTTTTCAATATCCAATCCAAAAGCCAACCAAGCTGCAGCAGTGGAATAGGTGTTATTGCGCAATTCTTGTGGATCTTTAATTTGGGTTAAGGCGTGCATATCTGCAATAAACAAAAACGAATCGTTGTCAATGTTTTTCGACATTTCAATTGCGGGCAAAATAGCGCCCAAGATATTTCCTAAATGAGGGGTTCCAGTACTTTGTATGCCAGTAAGTATTCTTGCCATGTTCACTTCCCGTGAAAACGGGAATCTTTTAAATTTAACTTAATTCTAAAAAGGCAAAGGTAATTTTTTTAGCATAATACCTCAATTAATTTGAGTAGTTTTGAAGTTGATGAAGCTATTAAAATATCCATTCTGGATTTTATATCGCATTTGGTTCTACATTCTCGTGGCTTTACCTATATTGGCCTTGTTTCCCATCCTTGTCATTTCCATTTTAAGGGAATCATGGTATTCCTTCTTTTTTAAATTGGCACGTATATGGGCCAAATGTATTTTGATTGGCATGGGTTTCAATTATAAAATTGAAAGTGAGCAAATTCCAGAAAAATCCAAAAGCTATATGTTTATTGCCAACCATACCTCTATGGTGGATATCATGCTTATGTTGGCGTGTGTTAATAACCCTTTTGTGTTTGTGGGGAAGAAAGAACTGGCCAAAATCCCATTATTTGGATTCTTTTATAAACGTACCTGTATTTTAGTGGACCGAAGTTCAGAACGAAGTAGAAAAGGTGTTTTTTTAAGGGCCCAAAGGCGACTGCAGTCGGGCTTGAGCATTTGCATTTTTCCGGAAGGCGGCGTACCAGATCATCAAATTGTCTTGGATGAATTTAAGGACGGAGCCTTTAGACTGGCAATAAATCATCAAATACCTATTGTGCCAATAACTTTCGCCGATAACAAAAAGCGATTTTCATATCTGTTTTTTAGTGGAGGACCAGGAGAAATGCGGGTTAAAATCCATAGGTTTTTGTCTACTGAAGGATTGACCACTGAGGATACAAAGGCACTTAACCTTAAAGCAAGGGCCATTATTTTAAATCAGTTGATGAAATTCCATAAAACCTAAAAAGCCACCCTTGGCACAGGGCAGCTTTTTGGCGCTATTGCAAAGTGTGCAACAACTAATCTAACCAACTAAAACTTATAACTCAATCCCGTATAGATACCTATAAAATAAGGTTGAAAATCCCCAGAGGTATCACGGAATGTATTAAATTGATATTTGAACGTAGGCTCAAGATTAAATTTTATCTTTTCGGAAAGATTGTAATTCAGTCCCAAACCAAAATTGGCACTATAACTGGTGTCATTGATATTTTTGGCTTCACCCAAAAGAGCCTTGTCGCCATTAAGTGTGGTGTACACTTTGTTGTTGTCCAAGAAAAATGTGCTAAAACCACCAATAACGTTTAGCCCAAACTTTTTATTTAAAACAGCATATTCAAGTTCAATGGGCACCTCAATAAACCCGAACTCTTGATTCAATGTTGCATTGACACTTGAAACCACTATTTCGGGGGCACTGGAAAAACTCAAGTTCTGTGAACTTAAAATGGATGTATTTTGGGACTTAGCATTGAACTTGATGTTGCTGTTACTTCTAGAGAACGAGCCAATTAAGGTCATCCCAGCACCCTGGGACACAATGACATCGTTGGTATTGTAGCCTAAATTAACTTTATTGATTCCAGTTCTTATTTTTAATTTTTCATTTATGGCATAGCTTCCGTTAATTCCATAACTCATATTGATTTCACCACTTTTGGAGTTGTCAATAAATTGGTCGTCAAGAGAAGACCCATTACCTAGTGAATTGAAATAAACAGGTGCCACATTTGTTGAAATGTTCCACCTGCTTAATTTCTCACCTTCTTCTTTTTCATCCGTATTGTTTACTTGAGCAATGGCCTCTTCTATTGATTGGGATTCCTTTTTAGAATGTTGTTCATTTAACTTTAAAATTTCTTCTTCACCTTGCAAATCGGCAACAGATGTTTTGGTGTCATTTTTGGGAGGACCAATCAAGACATCGGTCTCAGATTTTTTTTGACCGTTATCGATTTTATTTCGGTTAGGTTCAGGCAGATTTGAAGAATTTTTGGTATCATCAACTTTAGTGTTTGATGCCATTGTAACTTTATTTTTAGAATTTGTTAAAGCTTGATTGGTTATTGTGTTTGTTTTTTGAGCGTCTTTCCCTTTATTGAAATTGGTTTTTGTATTTGCAAGCGTTGTAGGGTTGTTTTCTGCTTGATTTCCAATAGTGTTGGAAGAAGAACCTGAAGCTGGATTCCCCTCAACAGTATCATCTAACACTACACGTTCTTCTTTGGTGTCATTTGAAATGGCATTTGTTTCTGATGAAGGATCAGAAGAATTGTCCTTAGCATCAGTATTTACAACAGGATTTTTTGTTGTATTATTTTCAGAATTGTCATTGAAAACCAAATTCCCAACGGTGAATAGCAAAGCCAAAATAGCGGCAATACCAGCCATTTGCCACCATAAAGGGATGACACGGCGTTTGCGTTTCTTTTGGTGAAGCTCACGTTCGATGGATTCCCAAACCGCATCATTAGGAGTCGCTTCAAAATCTTTGAGCTTTTCCTGAAAAAGGCGGTCTATATGTTTTTTATCACTCATTATAAGTTTGCGAGCTTAAGCTTGCCTTGTAATGTTCTATCTTTTCTTTTAAAATCATTCTTGCACGTGCAAGATTTGATTTGGAGGTTCCGGTTGAAATATTTAACATTTCTGCTATTTCTTTATGTGAATAATCGTCCAATGCATAAAGGTTAAAAACCAATCGGTAACGGTTTGGGAGTTCCTGAATGATTTTTAATAAAAAATCAATTTTAATGGAATCTTCATCAACTTCTATGGATTCGTCCTCTATTTGATGTTCATTCACAATATCAAAAACCCCAACACTTCTATAACGCTGCAACGCAGTGTTGATCGTAATTCGTTTCATCCAGCCTTCAAAAGAACCTATGTTTTTAAATTGTGAAATTTTTTTAAAAATGGTCACAAAAGCATCTTGCAGATTATCCTCTGCCTCGGCATAATTTCTCGAATACTTAAGGCAAATCGAAAACAATTTACTCGCAAAGAGTTTATATATTTGACCTTGAGCCTTAACATCGTTTTTTTTACATTCTTCTATGAGTTGCTCTAAACTCACATGGTATAGGTGTTAATTAATCATAAATATTTATTCCACTACGGGCACTTCAACTATATAATATAAATCATTTCCGTTATCATCTTCACCCTGCCAAAATTTAAACACATAAGTTCCATTACTGGTGACCATAAAATTAAATGTGGCATCCACCAATTCAACAGCTTGTGTACAAACTTGGTCTTCGTAAACCGTATTAATAACCGCTACAGTTCTTTGATTGAGTTCACTTACATAATAAAAGTCATTAAACACATAACAACTTGACGGTTTATTGTAAGATACGGTGATTGGATAAGTTTCACCAAGGGTAAATTCATCCGGAATGTCTACACTTTCTATAGGAAGAATTTCAAAATGATAATTTGGAGTGCCATCATCACCTAAAGTACAAGACGCAAATAAGCACAACAAAGCACAATAAACGATCCATTTTTTCATATAATATAAAGTTAATTTAAACACCTTTACAAGCTGTAGATGCAATGTCATTATAAAGGTTGCGTCAGAAAACAACATATCCCGAAAGAAATCGGGATATATTCAAAAGTTTAATCATTAAGTGAACTTGCCTTGGCCACTTTTCTGACCTTGGCTTCAAGTTCGTCCATCAGTTCAGGATTGTCCTTTAAAAGTGCTTTTACAGCATCCCGGCCTTGACCAAGTTTGGTGTCCTCATAACTGAACCATGACCCGCTTTTTTTGATAATTTCATTGTCTACTGCAATATCTATGACTTCTCCAACTTTGGAAATCCCTTCACCATACATAATATCAAATTCCGCAGTTTTAAAAGGCGGGGCTACTTTATTCTTCACCACTTTTACCCTCGTTTTATTCCCAGCAACACTTCCATCAGATTCTTTTATCTGCGTTGAACGCCTGATATCCAATCTTACCGAAGCATAGAATTTTAAGGCATTCCCTCCAGTTGTGGTTTCAGGGTTTCCAAACATAACACCTATTTTTTCGCGTAGTTGGTTAATGAAAATCACAGTACAATTGGTTTTGCTAATGGAGCCTGTTAATTTTCTTAAAGCCTGTGACATTAATCGTGCGTGCAGTCCCATTTTGGAGTCGCCCATTTCGCCTTCAATTTCGCTTTTGGGAGTCAATGCCGCAACAGAATCGATAACTACAATATCAATGGCGCCTGAACGAATTAAATTATCAGTTATTTCTAATGCCTGCTCCCCATTATCGGGTTGGGAAATAATGAGATTTTCCAAATCGACGCCTAATTTCTCTGCATAATGTCTATCAAACGCATGTTCCGCATCAATAAATGCTGCTATTCCACCAGCTTTTTGGGCTTCAGCAATGGCATGGAGCGTTAAGGTTGTTTTACCTGATGATTCTGGACCATAAATTTCAATCACTCTTCCCCTGGGATATCCGCCAACACCTAGTGCTATATCCAAACCCAAGGACCCTGACGAGATGGAATCAACATCAACCACGGCTTGGTCGCTCATTTTCATTACAGTTCCTTTACCATAGGCTTTGTCCAACTTATCCAACGTAAGTTTTAGTGCCTTTAATTTTGCCTCTTTTTCACTACTCATTTATATAAATTTTTCTTATTGAAATGTCAGCTAAAATACGACAACTTTTCATCTTTTCAATAGGATCACGCAACCTTTTTAAACTTTTTACATCTACAGGACATTAAGGGAGGATCTTGCTATGAAATTCTTTAAAAGGACCATTTTCAATATCGCTTTAGGTGTTTCAATTGCGGTAAATGTCAACGGCAATTGTAAAGCCGACGGAGGTTAGCTCGTTATTAAGTTTTTATGAATCAAACAAAAAAATTAATATTAACGAGTTAGTCTAAAAAAAAGCATTTCAGAAAGCCTGAAATGCTTTTTTATTTTACAACATACAATTCAGGTAAAATATTACCTTTGCCAAAATAATCTTTAACTCTTAAACATTGGTATAGCATGCAACTGTACAATAACTTAAGCGCTAAAGAAAGAGCAGAACTTATTGAACAAGCGGGAAAAGACCGTTTGACCATCTCTTTCTATAAATACGCCAAAATCGGTAATCCCGAAATTTTCAGAAACCACATGTTTTTAGCTTGGAACGCATTGGACGTTTTAGGTAGAATTTATGTTGCCCATGAAGGAATAAATGCTCAACTTTCAGTGCCAGCGGATAATTTCAATCAATTCAAAACACATTTAGACAGCATTACGTTTTTAGAAAACGTCCGATTAAACATCGCCTTAGAGCATGATAATTTTGCATTTTTGAAACTAAAAGTGAAAGTGCGAGATAAAATTGTAGCTGATGGATTGAATGATACCACTTTTGACGTCACCAACAAAGGTGTTCATGTAGATGCTGATATATTCAACCAATTAATTGAAGATCCAAACACCGTTTTGGTAGATATGCGCAACCATTACGAATCTGAGATAGGGCATTTCAAAAATGCCATAACACCTGACGTGGATACCTTTAGGGAATCACTTCCTATTATTGAAGAGGACCTGAAAGACCATAAAGAAGACAAAAACCTTGTGATGTATTGTACAGGCGGAATCCGTTGTGAAAAAGCCAGTGCGTATTACAAACACAAAGGCTTTAAACATGTGTATCAATTGGAAGGAGGCATCATTAATTACGTAAGACAGGTTGAAGCACAGGGTCTGGAAAACAAGTTTATAGGAAAAAACTTTGTATTTGATGAACGCCGTTCCGAACGTATTTCTGATGATGTGGTAGCGCATTGCCATCAATGTGGCAAACTGGCCGACACTCATACCAATTGCGCCAATGAAGCCTGCCATTTATTATTTATTCAATGTGATGAATGTAAAGCAAAAATGGAAAATTGTTGCTCAACGACCTGTATGGAGATCAACCGATTGCCTTATGAAGAACAAAAAGCGTTGCGAAAAGGTCAGGGCAACAGCAATGACATTTTCAAAAAAGGACGTGCGGAACATCTGCCCTATAAAAATGATTTAAGAAACATTTTTGAGATGCTTAAGCTAAATGGACAAGAACATGAATGACATGCAGAACATTGAATTAATGGCTCCTGCAGGAAATTTTGAGTCTTTGCAGGCAGCATTGGATAATGGGGCCGATTCAGTATATTTTGGAGTTGAACAGCTCAATATGCGGGCAAGAGCATCGATTAATTTCACCCTAGATGATTTGCCGGAAATCGCCAAGAGATGTCAAAAAAAAGGGGTTAGAACCTATTTAACGTTGAATACGATTATTTATGACCATGACTTGTCTGTTGTGAAAACCTTAATCAACAAAGCAAAAGCGTGTGGAATTTCAGCCATCATAGCCATGGACCAAGCGGTTATTATGGCTGCCAGAGAAGTGGGTATGGAAGTTCATATTTCCACACAAATAAACATCACAAATATAGAGACCGTTAAGTTCTATGCCTTATTTGCGGATACCATGGTTTTAAGCAGGGAACTCAGTTTAAGGCAGGTAAAAAAAATTACAGAACAAATAGAAAAGGAGCAAATAAAAGGCCCTTCGGGAAGGCTTGTAGAGATTGAAATTTTTGGCCATGGCGCACTTTGTATGGCAGTTTCAGGGAAATGTTATATGAGTTTACATGCCTATAACTCGTCTGCCAACAGGGGAGCGTGCAAACAAAATTGTAGAAAAAAATATACGGTCATCGAACAGGAAACCGGTTTTGAAATGGAGATTGATAATGAATACATCATGTCTCCAAAGGACCTTTGTACTATTGATATTTTGGACCAAGTAGCAGACTCGGGCATAAAAGTATTGAAGATTGAAGGACGGGGAAGAGCTCCTGAATATGTGGCCAAAGTGATTTCATGTTATCGTCAAGCTATTGAAAGCCTACACGACGGGACATATCATAAAGAAAAAGTAATTACTTGGATGCGGGAGCTCGAAAAAGTATATAACCGTGGTTTTTGGAACGGTTATTATTTAGGCCAAAAATTAGGGGAATGGAGCAATGGGTCAGGATCGCACGCCACGCAAAAAAAAGTGTATCTGGGCAAGGGTACACATTTTTATCCCAAGGCCAAAATAGGCGAATTTAAAATTGAAGCTTATGACATTTCCATTGGAGATACTATTTTAATTACAGGACCAACCACTGGTGCCAAAGAAATGCAGGTGGAAGACCTGATGGTCAATGATAAAAAATTGACTAAAGGCTCAAAAGGAGATTTGGTGACCATTCCGTTAGGATTTAGAATCAGACCCTCAGATAAGTTGTATAAAATAGTTGAAAATAAAGTAGAAGCGCAGTGGTTGTCATAACATTACAGCGCAACAAATGTATTGGTTGCAATTACTGTGTAGAAATGGCCCCCAAACAATTTCAAATGTCAAAAAAAGATGGGAAATCGGTTTTATTGCACGCCAAGGAGAAAAAAGGGTTTTTTACTTTAAAATCAAACGAGGACACAATTTTTGAAGAATGTGACAAAGCTTCAAAAGCTTGCCCAGTCAAGATAATAAGCGTTAAATTGATTTAAAAGTTAAAAAAATGTTTCGATTTTATGATAATTTTTAAGTAACCATAATAATCTTATCTTTACCTTTTATTTTAAAATAATTGTTAACCTTCATTCGTAATATTTTATTATTAACGAATTCAATATATAAAAATATATGAGTTGTCAAAGTTGCACAACCGGAAAAGATGGACAACCCAAAGGATGCAAAAACAACGGCACTTGTGGTACGGACAGTTGCAACAAGTTAACGGTTTTTGATTGGTTGGCCAATATGTCGTTGCCACAAGGAGAAGAACCATTCAAAGGGGTTGAAGTACGTTTTAAAAACGGAAGAAAACAATATTACAGGAATACCGAAAATTTATCATTGAGCATAGGGGACATTGTAGCGACACAGGCACAATCTGGACACGATATTGGAATGGTCACGCTAACAGGAGAATTGGTAAGGATTCAAATGAAGCGAAAAAAAATTGACATCAATAACGAAGAGGAAGTTCTTAAAATTTATCGTAAGGCCAATCAAAAAGATATTGATATTTGGTCAGCCGCAAGAGATAAAGAAGACCCCATGAAAGTCAAAGCTCGCCAGTTTGCCATTGATTTGAAATTACAGATGAAAATTTCGGATATTGAATACCAAGGAGATGCTAGTAAGGCAACCTTTTACTATACAGCCGAAGAACGGGTAGATTTTAGAGAACTCATTAAAGTATTCGCCAAAGAGTTTAGAACGCGCATAGAAATGAAACAAGTGGGGTTCCGTCAGGAGGCTTCCAGGCTTGGAGGTATTGGTTCATGTGGAAGGGAATTATGCTGTTCAACATGGCTGACAGATTTTAGGTCAGTAAGCACATCGGCGGCACGTTACCAGCAATTGTCATTAAATCCATTGAAACTCGCTGGTCAATGTGGCAAGTTAAAGTGTTGCTTAAACTATGAATTGGATGCGTATTTGGATGCGTTAAAAGATTTTCCAAAAACAGAGACTAAACTTTACACCGAAAAAGGAGTGGCAATTTGCCAAAAAACCGATATTTTCAAAGGGCATTTGTGGTATGCTTATGAAGGCGAATGGATGAATTGGCACAAACTTACTACAGATCAGGCCAATGAAATTATAGAAAAGAATAGTAAAAAAGAAAAAGTTCCCAACCTCGAAGATTACACATCAGAGCTTATTGAGGATACTAAAAATGAGTTTGAAAACGTTGTGGGTCAAGATAGTTTAACACGATTTGATAGTCCAAAACGTAAAAACAAACGTAGAAATAAAAGAGGGAGCCGTAAAACAAATCATAAGTCCCAAAATAATGCCAAGAGATAATATTTGGATAGTATTGACCATTTGCCTTGTGATTAGTTCTTGTGATTCCAATCGTGTTTTTGATGAGTATGAATCAGTCCCAAATCAATGGCATAAGGATTCCATAATTTCATTTGATGTTACCCCGCCAGATTCTATAAACAGCTATAATTTGTTTATTAATTTGAGGAACACCAATGAATACAAGTACAGTAATTTGTTTTTGATTGTTGAAATGGACTATCCCAATGGAAAAACAGTAAAGGATACTTTGGAATATAAAATGGCAGACCCGAGCGGTAAACTTTTGGGAACCGGGTTTACCGATGTAAAAGAAAATAAATTGTGGTACAAGGGTTATGACAAGCCATTTATTTTTGACGAAACGGGGGAATATATAATTAATATTCAACATGCCATGAGACAAAACGGTCAGGTCGATGGTATAAATAACTTAGAAGGGATTACTGATATTGGCTTTAGGATTGAACATTCAAAAACTAATTAATTATGGCTAAAAAGGCAGCTGGCAAAAATAATACAACACCAGATTTTTCAAGATATATCCGTTGGTTTTGGAAACTGTTTGTGGCAGGAATCTTTCTTGTGATTCTTGTGTTTTTATTGGCTTCTTGGGGAGCTTTTGGCGAAATGCCCGACCATACCATATTGGAAAACCCCCACACTAATTTAGCGACTGAAATTATTACTTCTGACGGGAAGACCTTGGGAAAATTTTATCTCAATGACAATAGAACACCTGTAGAGTATTCAGAGCTTCCAAAAAATTTGATCAATGCCTTAATTGCCACAGAAGACGAACGTTTCTTGAACCATTCTGGAATTGATGCCAGGGGAACTCTTAGGGCCATTATAAAGCTTGGTAAAGGTGGTGGTGCAAGTACAATTTCGCAACAATTGGCAAAGCAACTATTTCATGGGGAAGGATCTAGAAATGTTATAGAAAGGATATTGCAAAAAGCCAAGGAATGGATCATTGCAATTCGACTGGAACGTCAATATACCAAGGAAGAAATCATTGCCATGTATTTCAATATCTATGATTTTGGTAACAATGCCGATGGAATTAGAAGTGCTTCCCGTATATATTTTGGAAAAGAACCCATTGATTTAGACATCAATGAATCTGCAATTCTGGCCGGAATGTTAAACAATTCTTCGTTATACAACCCCAGGCGCAACCCTGTTGGCGTTACCAATAGAAGAAATTTGGTGTTCAGAAAAATGGAACGGAATGATTTTATTACAACGACTGAAAGAGATTCTTTGCAAAAAACAGAATTAAAGATCAATTACAATCCCGAATCCCATCGTGAAGGGATTGCCACCTATTTCAGGGCCTATTTGTCAGATTTCATGAAAAAATGGATAGCTGAAAATCCTAAACCTGACGGGTCAAAATACAATTTATATAATGATGGATTGAAAGTTTTCACGACCATAGATTCCCGAATGCAGCAATATGCTGAGGATGCCGTTCAAAAGCACATGCCAAAGCTACAGGCCGAATTTGATCGCCAGAACACTCCTAAAAGGAATCCTACAGCACCATTTTTAGAATTGGACAACGCTGAGATTACTGCCCTTATGAAAAGAGGGATGAGACAGTCAGAGCGCTGGAGGGTCATGAAGGAGAAAGGCTTAAGTGAAAAGGATATTGAGGCTTCTTTCTATAAACCAACAGAGATGAGCATATTTGCATGGAAAGATGGTTTGGCAACCGAAATAGATACGGTTTTGAAGCCCATAGATTCCATGAGGTATTACAAATCATTTTTACACCCGGGAATGATGTCCATGGATCCCAAAACCGGTCATGTTAAAGCTTGGGTTGGAGGGATGAACTACACACATTTTCAATATGACCATGTCAAACAAGGCAAAAGGCAAGTAGGTTCAACCTTTAAACCCTTTGTATATGCAACTGCAATCGACCAATTGCATTTATCCCCTTGTGATACATTTCCAAAACAACAAATTACAATAGAAGCCAATAAATTTGGAAATCCAGAACCTTGGACGGTAAGAAACTCTGACGCAGAATACGACGGATATGTAACTTTAAAGAGTGCTCTGGCCAATTCAATTAACACCGTTACAGCTCGTTTAATGGATAAAGTTGGTCCACAACCTGTTATCGATATGGCAAAAAATTTAGGGATAGAACAGGACATTTTACCGGTGCCTTCAATAGCACTAGGCACTCCAGATTTGAGTGTCTATGAAATGGTAGCAGCGTATGCCACATTTGCAAATAAGGGGGTTTATAATAAACCAGTTTTGGTGACTCGTATCGAAGACAAAAACGGGACCATTTTATATCAATTTACACCAGAATCCAAAGATGTACTGAGTGAAGAAGTTGCTTATGTTACCACCAGTTTATTGGAGGGTGTAACAGAATATGGTTCCGGAGCTAGATTGCGAAGACTGTGGGGAGCAGATGCCCCTGTTTATAAAGAAATCATTACAGGATATCCGTACGGCTTTGAGAATCCAATTGCCGGTAAAACAGGAACGACACAAAACCAAAGTGATGGATGGTTTATGGGGATGGTACCCAATTTGGTAACTGGCGTTTGGGTAGGAGCAGAAGATAGAGCCGCACATTTTGGTTCTATTGCTTATGGCCAAGGGGCGTCTATGGCATTGCCGATTTGGGCACTATATATGAAAAGCTGTTATGCCGATGAAGAATTGGGGGTTTCCAAGGAAGCGTTTGAAACACCTTTGAAATTGTCTATCAATGTGGATTGCAGTAAGGTTGACCAAAGAAACAGATCCAAGGAAGAAGTGTTGGAAGATGTTTTAGACTTTTAACACCTATATCTACCTATTTGAATCAGGTCACCAAATTCATTAAAAAAACAAAAGCCATTCATTTTAGAATGGTTTTTTATTTAGGGGTTCTTTCTGTAAACGCACTTTCAAATAAGGACTATTGTGTTTTAAATTCAGAAGATTTATGAAATGATTTTCGCAAATTCAATAAAAAATGATACCGATTCCGGATTGCGCATCGCATCAAAATTGATGGATTTATTTAAAGGCATTCCCAACAGTATTTTTTTGATGGGGGCTTCCATTTTTTTGCCACTAATGGTATAAGGAATATCCTGTACTTCTATAATGTCGTCAGGGACATGGCGTGGGGAGTATTCCGTTCTTAACTGAGTTTTGATTTTAGATTTAACAATATCATTCAGTTTTTTTCCGGCTTTCATTTTTACAAATAAGGGCATATAATGCTTGCCTTCTTCCTGTTCGAGGTTAACAATAAGAGCGTCTTCAACGTCTTCTATTTTGTTAACGGCGCGATAAATTTCAGCAGTGCCAATCCTGATGCCATGACGGTTTAATGTGGCATCTGAACGTCCATAAATAATCAATCCGTGAGTTTTGGAATTTATCTTGATAAAATCCCCATGACGCCACTTTCCCGGGAAGTGTTCAAAATAACTTGCTTTATACCGCTGGTTATTTGTATCATTCCAAAAATAAACAGGCATTGAAGGCATAGGTTTGTCAATCACCATTTCACCTAATTCATCTTCTACAGGTTGGCCTTCATCATTATAGGCAAATAACGAAACGCCCAAGGCACGGCATTGAATTTCACCGGAATAAACAGGATATTCAGGACAGCCCCCAACAAAGGCTGTGCACACATCGGTGCCTCCAGCCATGGAGCATAACCAAACATCTTTCTTAATATGTTTGTAAACATAATCAAAGGCTTCGGGAGGTAATGGCGCTCCGGTTGAACTTAGAGACCGCATGGTTTTAAGGTTGCAGGATTCTTTTGGAACAACCCCATTTTTCATACTGGCGACCAAAAAAGGGGCACTGGTACCAAAATGATGGATGCCCACTTTTTCAGAGAATTGCCAAAGAGCATTAAAGTCGGGATAGGTTGGGCAACCATCAAACAATACGATGGTGCTTCCTATTAATAAAGCAGCCTGGACAAAATTCCACATCATCCAACCTGTGGTAGAGAACCAGAAATAATTTTCGCCTTCATGTACATCGTTGTGGAAGGCCATATATTTAAGATGTTCCAACAAGATGCCACCATGCGACTGAACAATAGGTTTTGGCAATCCGGTTGTTCCAGAAGAATACAACACCCACATCGGGTCATTGAAATCGACGGCTTCAAAGGTCAATTCTGGAGGAGAATCTTGCCAAATGTCATTAATGTTTACAAAATCTGATGGGAATTGACTTATATCTCCTGTATTCAAATAAGGCATTGCAATCACTTTTTTAAGGGATGGTAAGGTGGAAACGATGCTTTTTACAATATCGGTCTTGTCGTAGGGTTTTCCATTATAATAATAGCCATCTGTTATAATAATAACCTTTGGCTCGATCTGTAAAAAGCGATCCAACACACTTTCTGCTCCAAAATCGGGAGAAGTGCTCGACCAAATGGCGCCAAGTGAATTGACCGCCAAAAAGGAAATTGTGGCCTCTGGCACATTTGGAAGGAATGCCACCACCCGATCACCTTTGGTTACACCAAGTTGCTTTAAATAAGAGGCCATAGAGGCTACTTTCCGTTTGAGTTGTTTCCAAGTAATACGGTTAATCGATCCCGACTCATGGCCAAAAATGATAGCGATCTGGTCTTCTTTATAATTTCTGAATATGTGTTCCGTGTAATTAAGTTTGGAACCTTCAAACCACTTTACTCCAGGCATGTCTTGGGACGAAAGTACTTTTGTGTAAGGTGAATGAAATATAATGTCAAAATAATCGCAAACGCTTTTCCAAAAGTCTTCTATATGATCAACAGACCATTGCCATAACTGCTCATAAGTTTCGAAATGTAGTTTATGTGTTTTTTCCAACCAACATTGATAGGCGTAAAGATGGCTAGAATGTTTAAAAGATGTAGAGGGCGTCCAAAGAGGTTTTGAATTCATAACTGGCTAATCATACTCAAAGATAGCTATTAATATAGAAATTAATGCTGAATATGATTTGTCACCATGGAGTAACTTGCAAGAATTAAATGGGATTGTTGAAAAACAAGTTATAGGCAAAACACGGTGAATGTTAAAAAATAATGTATTTTATCGATTAATTTTGTTTTTAATCCGATATTTTAAAAATTTATTGCATCTTAGCTAAACCAAATCGAAACAACTAAATTTACCATAAACTTAATTTTATGATTTGCCCCAAATCTATCATAAACTTTAACTTATGATTCACATTGCCCCAAATCTACCAAAACTTAACCTCTTTGAAAGCAGAGTTTTCTCGAGCTTTCAAAGTACCTTCAAATTACTTAAAAATATATTGAAGTTGATCAAAAAAGTATTCATGCTATAACCCCTTGGGGATAGCATGAATTAACTTTTTTGTGTAGTCTTTTTTTGGATGTTTATAAATCATATCCGCATCATTCATTTCTTCAATTTTACCTTTGTTCATCACCACAAGTTGGTCGGACATATAATTTACAACGGCTAAATCATGTGAAATAAAAATGTAGGTGAAACCAAAGTTTTCCTTTAGGTCATTTAATAAATTTAAAACTTGGGCTTGAACTGAAATATCAAGTGCCGAGACCGACTCATCACAAATAATTAATTTTGGTTGAAGCGAAATTGCTCGGGCAATACCAATTCTTTGACGTTGGCCGCCAGAAAATTCATGGGGATATCGGTAAAAATGGTTGTCTTCCAAGCCTACGTTCTGAAGAATATCTATGACCATTTGTTTTCTCTCAGCCTCAGTTGCACCAATTCGATGAACTTTCATGGGCTCCATAATGGCGTTTCCAATTGGAATTCTTGGGTTTAATGAAGCGTACGGATCCTGAAAAATAATTTGGATATCTTTTCTTAAGGTCCTAAAATCACTTTTTGTGAGTTTTGTAATGTCAACACCTTTATATAAAATTTCTCCTGAAGTTGCCTTATCCAACTGTAAAATGGCATTGGCCAAAGTAGATTTCCCACATCCAGACTCACCAACCAGCCCCAAAGTTTCCCCTTCATAAAGTTTAAAGCTTACTTGGTTAACAGCCTTAAAGGTTTCCGGTTTTGAAAACCATCCCGATTTTGAAATATACTCTTTTTCAAGATCTATAACTTCAAGCAAAGGAGGTTTACTGTAAATGATATTATGAAATGCTTTACGCTCTTCAGCAGATACAATGGTTTTATTCGCGGTTTTATTGATAAAATCTTTTATAGTTGGTAACCGTTTTAATCGTTCGCCAAGTTGAGGTCTTGAATTTATTAAAGCTTGAGTATAACTATGTTCGGGATGTTTAAATATTTTTGAAGATGTACCCTGTTCAACAATTTTACCTTGATACATGACCAATATACGATCGGAAATTTCGGAAACCAAAGACAGATCATGTGAAATAAAAAGAATGCTCATGCCTTCATTGTTCTGTAATTGTTTCAATAATGAAATAATCTCTTTTTGAACGGTCACATCCAAGGCCGTTGTGGGTTCATCTGCGATTAAAATTTTTGGCTTGCAGGCAATTGCCATGGCAATCATGACGCGTTGTTTTTGCCCTCCTGAAATTTCATGTGGATAGGACTTAAAAATACGTTCTGGCGAAGGGAGTCTTACTTTTTCAAAAAGAAACATGACCTCTGTTTTTACTTCATTTTTTGTTAAGTTGGTATGCTGCAACAACACCTCTTCAGTTTGTTTCCCACAGGTCATGGACGGATTTAATGAACTCATGGGTTCCTGAAAAATCATGGCAATCTCACGTCCTCTAATGGTTTTGATTGCTTTTGAATCCAAATGTGTCAAATCTTCACCATTAAACGAAATTCTTCCACTGGTAATTTTGGAAATTTCTTTTGGCAAAAGGTCAAGAATGGCCAAAGATGAAACTGATTTTCCGGAACCGGATTCCCCAACAATGCCCAAAATTTCGTTGGTATTTAAATGGTAAGAAATGTCTTGAACAACTTCATTTTTCCCAAATGCGATGGAAAGATTTTGAACATCCAAAAGGGGCTTGGTCTTCATTTATACGTGTATGATTTCATTATCCTGAAGCAATGCATCGCCTCTTAACCTTAAAAAAATTTGTGCCACGGCAATGGTGTCTTTTTCGCAATAGTTAACAATCCTATCTATATTGTTTTCTTCATAATACACGCGATAGACTTCACTGCCATCAATATCGTCTTTTGGAGACGGGATGCCAAGAACGTTGGTCAACAATTTTAAAGAGGTATAGGTTTTATAGTCGCCAAATTTCCAGAGTTCCAAAGTGTCCAAATGGGGCACTTCCCAAGGTTTTTTACCAAATAAATTGAGCTTATATGGTAATTCTATATTGTGAATGATCATGCGTCTTGCGATATAGGGAAAGTCAAATTCTTTACCATTATGCGCACACAATAAATGTTTGGCCTGACTGAAATGCGAGATGAGCAGATTTTTGAAATCTTTTAAAATTTTAATTTCATCACCATAAAAAGAGGTGACTCTAAAAGTTCGTTTATCACCTTGAATATTAAAATACCCAACCGAAATACAGATGATTTTTCCAAACTCGGCCCAAATGCCGGCACGTTCGTAAAATTCTTCAGCGGTTGCGTCTTCCTTTCTTTGATATTGGGATTTAAGTTCCCAAAGTTCCTGTTTTGTTTTTTCCAAATCGGAAAAATGTTGTGTTTCCGGAACCGTTTCGATATCCAAAAACAAAATGTGTTCAAGGTTGAGCTTGCTAATCATTTTCCATCATTTTATAAGCTTCGTCAATATAACCATAAATATCTTTTGAAAATGGATTTCCAGAATTTGGATGTTTTGCACTTAAACGCCCAAGACGAACAATGATCACATTGTCATCAGGTTCAACAATCACGTATTGTCCGAGATGGCCTCGCATCATAAAAAAATGCTTGCCTTTGTAGTTTTGTAATAACCACCATCCATAGCCATATTGTGGGCTTGCAGCAAACCGTGGTGTAAGCGATTTTGCTATAAACGCAGAATCCAATACTTGCTTCCCGTTCCATTTGCCATGGTCTTTATAGAGTTTGCCAAAACGTGCAAAATCACGGGCATTACTGGCGACACAGCAGTACGCTTTTTCCATACCATTTTCTTCATTGTCAATTTGCCAAAACGCTTCATTTTCACATCCCAAGGGCTTCCAAAAGTTATCACTTAAATAATCGGATAAGGTTTTGCCGGTTGCTTTTTTAATGACCATTCCCAAAAGTTCCGTATTGCCACTTAAATATTTATACGATGTTCCAGGCTCATCAATCACTTTTACACTTAACATCATCTTTTCCAAATTATCATAAAAATACGCTCTTGTGGTAATTGAAAAAGGCGAATAATACGATTCGTCCCAGTCCATTCCTGATGCCATGGACGATAAATCCCCAACAGTTAGTTTTGAAGCGTATTTGCCATCAAATTCAGGATAAAAATCGGAAACAGGTTGGTCCAAACTTTCAATCTTTCCTTCCATTATGGCTTTTCCCAACATAGCAGAAACCATACTTTTTGCCATAGAAAATGAGTTACTTTTGGAGTCCTTATCAAAATTTTCATAGTAGTTTTCAAACCAAATGCTGTCATTTTTAATGATGAGAAAAGCAATGGTCCCTAAAGTTTCGTTCCAAGTATTTAAGGCTTCGGTCTCTGTAACGGTGTTATAGTCTTTATGTAACGGCCACGCCTGTCCAACGCCCTTATTTATTGTTCTGTTGTCAAACTTTTTATAGTCTTCAAGATATGCCGTTTTATGGCCTTTGAGGTAAATGGTTCTTACCGCCTTAATCAAATAATCTGTGTCTGTAATGTAAAGAATGGCAATGGACAGTCCTAATACGATGATAATCCATTTAAGGAGTTTTTTCAAGAATTTCATTCTGTAACTTTAGTGGATTTAAATATATAAAAAATAACAGCTTGGAGTTCCATTTTTTTAAGTAATGAAATTTACTTGAAGAAACGGGGGCAAGGTTTCCCAATGTCTTTTTTAACTAAAACAAGGATTGCTGTTTGTTGGGGCTCTCATGTTCCAATAGCCATTGTTTTCGGTGTAAGCCACCAGCATAACCTATTAGGCTGCCATCACTACCAATGACACGATGGCAAGGCACAACAATCCAAAGCGGGTTTTTACCATTGGCACTGGCCGCTGCCCTAATTGTTTTTACATCGCCAAGCCGTTTGGAAAGCTCTAGGTAAGAGATGGTTTTTCCGTATGGGATGTTTTGAAGTTCATTCCACACCTGCTTTTGAAAAGTGGTGCCATTTGAATTTAATTTTAAGCTGAAAGCGGTCCTTGAACCCTCAAAATACTCTTGAAGTTGATGCACACAATCTTGAAGAGCTTCAGGAATAGGTTTGGTTTCTTTTTCTTCAGAATTTAATACTGAAATGGAGGCAATACCGTTCCCATCTCCCAAAATTTTGGTATAACCTAAAGGCGATTTGATGATACAAGTTTCCATGACCTATATAGTGTCTTTATCTTCTATAATGCCGAGGCGTTTTGCCCGGGCTTCCCAACTTTTTCTGGCCAAATGTTGCAAATCGGCAATGTTATCACTTTCATCCATAATTTCAAATCCCAATAAGGTTTCAATCACATCTTCCATAGTAACAATGCCGCTTACAGAGCCATATTCATCGACTACCAATGCCATATGGTTTTTACTATTCACCAATTGGTCCAGCAATTTTGGAATCGCAAGTGAACGATTGACAATAATAATATTTCGCTTGATATCAGCCAATTTTTTACTGTTATTATCATTTGCCATTTCCCTGAAAACATCATCTTTTAAAACCAATCCTGTAATGTTATCGATGTCGTCTTGAAATACGGGGATACGAGAAAAACGAATGTGCTGGTTTTCTTTAAAAAATTCCTCAATGGTCATATTCTCGCTAACGGTTTTCATAACAGTACGTGGTGTCATAACGTCTTTGGCCTGAATGTTTTTAAAGGTCAATAAGTTTTTAATCACCGTACTTTCAGAGGCTTCAAAAACACCTTCTTCTTCAGCAATTTCCGTCATGGCATAAAACCCATCACGACTCATAACACTATGATGTCCTTTGCCGCCAATAAGTTTGGTAGTTAATTGCAGCATCCAAAGAATGCCTGTCCATTTTAATGGAAAAAGCAATAAGTTTAGGCTTATAGCTGTGAAATTGGCTAATTGTCTCCAATAAGTGGCGCCAATGGTTTTGGGAATTATTTCTGAAGCTATTAAAATTAAGATGGTCATTAAAGCGGAAATGATACCAACCATAACATCTTCGGTAAATGGAAAACCAAGAAATAGTGTTTGTTTACTGCCATAAATATTGGCATAGGCAGTTTTGGCTTGTACACCAACTAAAATAGCGCCTACAGTATGCGCTATTGTATTAAAGGTTAAGATAGCAATAAGCGGTTTGTCAATATCTTTTTTAAAATTCTCTAAAATAATGGCAAACGATTTGCCCTCTTTTTTGTTGATATTGATATATGTTGGGGTAATGCTTAACAAAACAGCCTCTAAAATGGAGCACCAAAAAGAGAAAACAATAGCGGTTGATGCATAAAATAAGAGTAGTCCCATATGATTATTAATAAAAAAAAGTAAATTCAAAAAGCTATTGATGACGAGTAAGCAAAAAACCGCTTTTTAAAAGCGGTTTTTCATTTTATATTTAAAATTAATTTCTTCAAATGAATCAATTAGTTCGACTGATTATTCTTTCGTAAATAGCAGCACGACTATTTAAGCTAATAACTTTTGCTTGTGGTTTAGTTATAGCTTCTTGAGCAATTGGTTTGGATTCTTTACTATCAGAATTAGAAGAAGTAAAATCAAATTTAAGTTGATTTTTTTTATCCATTTTCTGTATTTATTAATTTCTTGCCTTTTAAACTTTTGGTAACCTCTCCCTCTAAAACGGGGATTGCTTTTAAAGATAATGTTTTTTTCGGAATTCTATCTTTGGACAAATGTATTATTTTTTTACCATTATTTTTTCTTTTGTTTTTATTCATCTTAAAGAAATGAATATAAGATTTAGGAGATATGCCTTCAAACATTAATATTTTTACTCTATCTTTTTTAAAAATATCTTCTGTTATTGAATCTCTATGTAGTTTTATGGCTAAACTTTTTCTATATGGTTCAATAAAATAAACTTCACTAATACCAGAAGCAATTATATGTCTTGCACAATTATGACAAGGGTAAGTGGTACAATATAATATGCCTTTTTCTATACCTTCTCCTGATTTTTTACCAGCAGAAATTATAGCATGCATTTCTGCATGTACCGCTCTTGAAAATTCAATTAATTCCTTAATTCTCGAATCCTCAAGTATTTTGACAGCTTTTGTTTTATCTATATCCTTTATGATACCTTCTTTAATAAAGGTTTTAATTAAATCATTTCTAATTATTGATTTTTCCATATCATTAAAACAAACACCGCTACTTAAGTTCATACATCTATTATCATTTTGCCCAACTGGATCAATTTCAGAATATTGATAGACTCCACCTCCAAATTTAGGCACATCATTCCATCCGACTGAAAGTACATTGCCTTTGGCATCAGTGAGACAGGCTCCAACCTGACGACTTAAGCAAGCAGAATTTCCAGCAGCGGCAGCAGCGAGATACATAGCATTTTCATGCTTAGTTGGGGTAATAATTTCATTACAAAATACTAGGTTTAAAAATCTTTTAATTTTTGGATCAATTGAGGTGTGCGAACTTTTATCAATTCTAATAAAAAAATCTGACTCAATAAATGTATCAGTAACTTTTTGCCCAAATTGGATTTCTT
>DASWKU010000059.1:0-8596 GCA_036396455.1 Flavobacteriaceae bacterium | reverse complement strand
AAAGCTTACTGTAATTGGGGTTTTGAAAAAGTTTGGGGCCACCATATTTGATTCCCCTGACGAAAAAGCCTATGTGCCTGCAAATTTTGTAAGACGTTTTCGAAGTGGCGGGTCAGATGGTATTCCAGGAGCAATCATTATCAAACCTAAAAAAGGGGTTGACATGGGAGCTTTTGAACAAGTATTGAAACAAAAGTACAGAAACTATAGAGGTCTAAAAGCTGGAGATCCAGACAATTTCTTTGTAAATAAACTTTCAGGAATGACCGATGCCATTGACGGTATTATAGGATTTATGAATACAGTTGGGTGGATTATTAGTGGCTTCTCACTTTTAGTTGGAGGTTTTGGAATTGCCAATATTATGTTCGTTAGTGTTAAAGAACGCACAAACCTAATAGGAATACAAAAATCGTTGGGAGCAAAAAACAGGTTTATTATGTTTCAATTTTTGTTTGAGGCCATTGTTTTGGCGGTTATTGGTGGTGTAGTTGGTTTATTTTTGGTTTGGGTCACTGCCCTAATAGCTTCAAATTTTACTGGGGACTTTAATTTTATCCTCTCATTCTGGAACATGTTTTTAGGCTTTTCACTTTCTACCTTAATAGGATTGATTTCGGGGGTAATTCCTGCAATATCAGCGTCAAGACTTGACCCTGTTGAGGCCATTAGGACTGGAATGTAAATCAATAATTTTGAAAAAATAATCTCCAAATTCCTAACCTACAATAATTGCATTAAGTTATATGAATTTGTAATTTGGGATTTAGGAAAGTATTCCGGCCACTTTTTCGCAGACAAATTCCAGAAAACGTTCATCAGCTTCTGAAAAAGGGTCTGGTGTGTTCGAGTCGATGTCTATTTGTCCAATATTTTCTCCGTTCACAAAAATCGGAACTACTATTTCAGCTTTTACGGTAATACTACAAGCTATATAATTATCTTGGGCAGTGACATCTGGTACCACAAAATTTTGGTTGCTTATAGCCACTTGACCACAGATGCCTTTGCCAAACGGAATAATGGTATGGTCGGTTGGTGCGCCTACGTAAGGGCCCAATTTCAGTTCATTCTTAGTACCATTCTTGAAATAAAATCCTACCCAATTATAGTACTCTACATCTTTTTCCAGTAATTGACAGACTTTAAATAATTTTTGATTTACAGTCTGTTTTGAATTTGAAACTATGCTTTCTATTTGTGGTTTTAGGGATTCAAAGGTCATTTTTCGAAAATTTTTTTGGTAAAAGTATGAAAAAGGTATAGGGTCTCTAATTCTATTTGTATAAATTTAACCTAAATTATTAATGGCTATTTGAAGACTTTATTAAAAAAATATAAATCGGTTGTTAAGTTTATCCTTACGTTTTTGTTGGTGTATTTAGTGCTTTCACTGTCTTACAAAGTATATTTGGATTATTCAATTGGTAAAACATATTACCCAGATTACTTGACCCATCTTGTGGCACAACAAACAGAGGCCTTAATTAATACGCTTGGGTATAAAGCTGAAATAGTCAATCACCCAAATGAGCCATCCATTAAATTGATCATAAATGGTAAATATGTGGCAAGGGCAGTAGAGGGTTGCAACTCTTTAAGTGTCATTATTTTGTTTATATCGTTTATGGTTGCTTTTGCAGGGCGTTTTAAACCAACAGCCTTATATATTCTTGCAGGTAGTGTTTTAATTTATTCGGTCAATTTAATGCGTATTGCTATTTTGGTCATTGGGCTGTACCATTACCCGTGGAGGCGTGAAATTTTACATACCGTTATTTTTCCCTTGATCATTTACGGATTGGTGTTTTTGCTTTGGATGTTTTGGGTGAATCGTTTTTCTAAATTTAAAAAGCAAAATGTCTAATATCATAAAGTACATATTGATTTTAATCCTAGTTGGGCTTTTGGTTTTGATACGGGTTTTTGAAAACCAACTGTTCTACGATCCCTATTTGTTGTTTTTTAAGAATGATTATTTGTACATGGATTTCCCAAGACGTGAAATTTTAAAACTTACCTTCTTTACATCCTTGCGTTACATTTTAAATTCCATAATCTCCTTGGGAATTATATTTTTATTTTTCAAGGACAAGTCCATTGTAAAATTTTCAGCATTTGTTTATGCCATTGCCTACATCATACTCATTTTAATATTCTTGTACTTTGTAATTAATCCGAGACAGGAAGATTATTATTTGTTTTTCAACTTCAGAAGATTTCTTATTCAACCAATCCTTTTATTGCTCTTATTGCCAGCATTTTATTATTATAAACTAAAACGATAAGGTGTTAATATTATGATAATTATCAGATTGACTTGATGATATTTTTTGTAATATTGTGTCAATGAAAAAAGTATGCCATAAAATAGTGTCCATTTTAATGTCATTTGTAGTCTTATTTTCTACAATGTCATTTACTATTGACTTGCACTACTGTGGAGATACTTTGATGGATACAGCCATTTTCCAAAAGGCTAAAACCTGTGGCATGGAAATTCAAAAAACGGCAACTAGTTCAGATTGTTCTAAGGCAAAAAAAGATTGCTGTAAAGAAGAACAAATTTTTGTAGAAGGTCAAGACGAGTTAAAAATATCGTTTGAAAAATTATCTTTTGACCAACAGATTTTTATAGCATCATTTGTTTATTCTTTTGAAAACCTTTTTGAATACTTTGAAGAAAATGCACATACATTTTCAGAATATCCCCCACCGCTCATTGTCAAGAGCATTTACAAGCTCGACGAGACTTATTTAATTTGATTTTTAAACTTTAATCATGTTTCAAGTTGCTAATGCTTCTTGGATAATTTGTTGTTTTTGGTGTTTTCATGACACCCTTGTCCAACGGTTTAATAATCAAATTGCATGTTAAATAAAATCATAAAATATTTTTTAGAGAACAAATTAATTACTGTTCTTATCTTAATCACCTTTATTGTATGGGGTGTTTCTACATCACCATTCAATTGGAATACGGGGTTTTTGCCAAAAGATCCAGTTCCGGTTGATGCCATTCCGGATTTAGGTGAAAACCAACAAATCGTTTTTACCGAATGGCCAGGGAGGTCACCGCAGGATATTGAAGATCAAATCACTTATCCACTCACGACCTCCCTTTTAGGAATACCAAATGTAAAATCCATTAGAAGCACTTCCATGTTTGGGTTTTCCAGCATCTACATCATTTTTGAAGAAAAGGTAGATTTTTATTGGTCTCGGTCTAGGGTTTTGGAAAAATTAAATTCCTTGCCAGAAAATTTATTGCCTTCCGACGCAAAACCAGCGCTAGGCCCTGATGCAACTGCTTTAGGACAGGTCTATTGGTACACCATAGAAGGACGGGATGATAAAGGAAATGTTACGGGTGGTTGGGATTTGGATGAATTGCGCTCCGTTCAAGACTACTACGTTAAATACGCCTTAAATGGTGTTTCCGGGGTTTCCGAAGTGGCCTCCGTTGGCGGTTATGTCAAGGAGTATCAAATTGATGTGAATCCAGACGCCTTAAAAGCTTATAATATTGGCATTGATATGGTCATGATGGCTATTAAAAACTCCAATCGCGATATAGGGGCTAAAACCATCGAAATCAATAAAGCGGAATATTTTATTCGCGGACTTGGATATATAAAATCCACCGAGGATTTAGAAAATACAGTAGTTAGTGTAACCAATAACAAACCCATTCTTATCAAGGATGTTGCCCATGTAAGTTTAGGACCAGCAACCCGAAGAGGGGTTTTGGATAAAGGTGGTGCCGAAGTGGTTGGCGGTGTTGTTGTGGCTCGGTATGGGTCAAATCCGTTGGAAGTTATCAATAATGTAAAGGCTAAAATAAAAGAGTTTTCAACAGGGTTGCCTAAAAAGACTTTGGCTGATGGAACAACAAGCCAACTCACCATCGTTCCTTTTTATGACCGTACCAAACTCATTGAAGAAACGATTAGTACTTTGGAAACGGCATTGTCACACGAGATTCTCATCTGTATTATTGTCGTGCTTGTTCTGATGATGAATTTAAGAGCTTCATTTATTATTTCCAGTTTATTGCCTGTTGGAGTACTTATGACATTCATTATTATGCGCTATGCAGGCGTAGATGCCAATGTGGTGGCATTGTCTGGTATTGCCATTGCCATTGGCGTTATGGTGGATATAGGGATTGTATTTGTTGAAAATATCATCCGCCATTTAGAAATGCCCGAAAACCATGGCGTAAAAGGTAAAGAGTTGATGCATGTTATTTATGTTGCGACCAAGGAAGTCGCATCGGCCATCACAACGGCTTTGGCAACAACAGTAGTAAGTTTTATTCCTGTTTTCGCCATGATAGGGGCCGAGGGAAAATTATTCAGACCATTGGCGTTTACAAAAACATTTGCCTTATTGGGATCTTTCGTTTTAGGCATTGTTGTGTTGCCGGCTTTAGCGCATTTTGTTTTCGGTATCAATTACGATAAAAGGAAGGTTAAAAGAACTTGGGGTATTATATTAATTGTTGGCGGATTGCTATTGGCAATTTATATGCATATATGGCTACCATTGGTATTGTGTGTTTTAGGGTTCAATTCCCTATTTGAACATAAATTGCCACTTGAATTCAACAAGTATTCCAATTATATAAATATTGGTTTGGTCTTATTTATTGCCACATTTTTCTTGGCTGAGGAATGGATGCCTTTAGGACCACAAAATTACCTCGTTGTAAATTATGTATTTGTACTGGTATTACTTGGGGTCATTTTAGGAATGCTGTTAGCCATTGTCCATTTTTATGAACCTGTTCTAAAATGGTGTTTGAACAATAAAGGCAAGTTCATGTTGATTCCGCTTTTTACCCTGTTGTTTGGCGTTTTCATTTGGCTGGGATTTGATAACATTTTCGGATTCGCTTCCAAAGGATTTGAAAAAATGGGATGGAACATCAAGGAAACAAAAGTCTGGTCTTCAATTTCCAAAACATTTCCAGGTATTGGATCCGAGTTTATGCCAACCCTGAACGAAGGATCATTTTTGTTAATGCCCTCTGCCATGCCTCATGCTGGATTGGAAGAAAGCAAAAATACCGTCCAGAAATTGGATATGCTGGTGGCCAACATTCCTGAGGTTGACATTGCTGTTGGTAAGTTGGGAAGGGTGGAAAGTGCCATAGATCCTGCGCCTATTTCCATGTTTGAAAATATGATCAATTACAAACCGGAGTTTATTGCTACCTCTGATGGAAAACCCAAACGATTTAAGGTCGATAGAGATGATAAATTCATTCTTAAAAACGGAAATGAATTAACAAATGATGATGCTTTACATCAAGGCATAAAAGAAAAAGATTTAGTTCCTGACGATAATGGTGAGTATTTTAGAAATTGGCGTTCACAAATTAAAAGTTCCGATGATATTTGGAAAGAAATCGTCAAGGTTTCGAATCTCCCAGGAGTAACATCAGCACCAAAATTACAGCCTATTGAAACACGTTTGGTCATGTTGCAAACCGGTATGCGTGCTCCCATGGGCATTAAGGTGTATGGTCCCGATTTAAAAACCATTCAGGATTTTGGTTTAGAGTTGGAAGGGCTATTAAAACATGTCCCATCAGTGAAAGCGGAAGCCGTTTTTGCCGATAGAATTGTAGGGAAGCCTTATCTACAAATGAATATTAATCGTTCTGCCATTGCCCGTTACGGTTTAAGCGTGGAAAAAGTCCAGCAAGTCATAGAAACCGCTGTTGGAGGCATGAAAATAACATCAACGGTTGAAGGTAGGGAACGTTATCCTGTACGAGTTCGGTATCCAAGAGAGTTGAGAGATGATCCAGAAAAAATCAAAAAAATATTGGTGCCAACCCCTACGGGCGTTCAGGTGCCTTTGGGTGAATTGGTAAGCCTTGAATTTGTTCGTGGTCCCCAAATGATAAAAAGTGAAGAAACCTTTTTGGTAGGCTATGTGTTGTTCGATAAAAAAGAAAATTATGCCGAAGTTGATGTAGTCAATGATGCCCAAGAATTGATTGAAGACAAAATTAATGCCGGAGAATTGTTAGTTCCAAAAGGCGTGAGTTATAAGTTTTCGGGTAGTTATGAAAATCAAATTCGAGCAGTCAAAAAACTATCTATTGTTATCCCAATAAGTTTGGTAGTCATATTTTTGTTATTATACTTTCAATTTAAAACGGTCATAGCCTCGTCCATCCATTTTTCTGGTGTGTTTGTCGCTTTTGCGGGTGGTTTTATCATGTTATGGCTTTACGGACAGGATTGGTTCTTGAATTTCTCCATAGCCGATGTGAATATGCGGCATTTATTTCAGATTCATCCCATCAATTTAAGCGTTGCAGTTTGGGTTGGGTTTATCGCCCTATTCGGAATAGCAACCGATGATGGCGTTATTATGGGAACCTACATTCACCAGGTTTTTGAAGAGCGACAACCTGAAACAATAGTAGGCGTGAGAGAAGCCGTTTTAGTTGCTGGTAAAAAACGGGTAAGACCCGCAATGATGACTGCTGCTGTTACTATCATTGCTTTACTTCCTGTGCTCACCTCCACCGGTAAGGGCGCCGATATTATGATACCTATGGCGATACCCGTATTTGGAGGGATGGTTATTCAACTCATGACCATGTTTGTCGTACCCGTTTTACAAGCCTTTTGGAGAGAAACAGTAATTAAACGCAATCAGAAATGAAAAAAATAAATAAATATAGAATTTTGATTTTTAGATATTTAATTCTTGTTTTAGCGATGTCTGCTACAAATTTACATGGGCAAACATTACCAGATTATTTAAGTAAAGCATCTCAAAATAATCCTGAGATACAATCCACATATAAAGAATTTGAAGCGGCCTTGCAAAAAGCCCCACAAGTAAGCTCGTTACCAGATCCAACTCTGACCATGAGTGCTTTTGGCCGTATGATTGAAACCCGAGTTGGTGCCCAAGAAGCCAGGTTTAGTTTGATGCAAATGTTTCCATGGTTTGGAACATTGGAAACTAAAAAGAATGCGGCCAATTTAATGGCTGAAGCTACTTTTCAGAAGTATATAGATTCTAGAAATGAAGTCTTTTTAGAAATTAAAAAAACATATGCAGAACTTTATGAAATCCATCAAATGATTCAACTTGAAGAGGAAAATTTTCAAATCTTAAATAATTACAGAGAACTTGCATTGAGCAAATTTAAAAGTGGAAAAGGCGCTATGGTTGATGTTGTGAGAATTGATATTAAGCGAAACGAAAGTGAAACCAATATTCAATTATTAAAAGATCAAATTAAGCCACTTCAAATAGGTTTTAATAGTTTGTTGAATAGGGATTTGGATGAAATGATTACTATTCCAGATTCCTTGCCATTGGTTGAAAATGATGCACCATTAGAAAAAGATAGCTTATTTGTTTCCAACCCAAAATTAATGGGATTGGATAAAAAGATTGAATCTTTTGAAGCACAAAAAAAGGTAGTCAATAAAGAAGGCTATCCCATGATAGGACTCGGTTTGGATTATTCCATCATTTCAAAACGCGATGTCCCAGATCTGGAAATGAACGGGCAAGATGCCATTATGCCCATGCTTTCGGTGACACTACCCATTTTTAGAAAAAAGTACCACGCCATGCAAAAAGAAGTTGACCTCATGTTGGAGGCAACTAAGTTTGATAAACAGGCGGTAAAAAATAGCTTGCAAGCTAAATACAGCATGGCCAATTATAATGTTTCAAAATCGAAATCATTAAAAACATTATACAAAAAACAAACAGAAAGTACTAAACAAGCAATTTCCTTATTAATAGCCGCATATAGTAATTCTGGAACCAATTTTGAAGAAATTTTAAGCATGAACCAAGATTTGTTAATGCTTCAAACGGCAACAGTTTCAGCTAATAAAAATCAATTTATTGCACAATCAACCATAGATTATTTAATTTCTAAACAGGAATAGTGATGAATACAAAAAATAAAAATATAATGAAAATGGTAGGTATCCTAGTAATTGGAATACTACTGGGATGGCTGTTTTTTGGAGGAAGTGATACTCCAGCGTCAGAACATCAACATGAAAGTTCAGAAGGTATGGAAACCATTTGGACCTGTTCCATGCATCCACAAATACAGATGAAAGAACCCGGCCAATGTCCTTTATGCGGTATGGATTTAATTCCTTTGGAGTCGAATGGTTCTGCAATAGATCCCAACGCACTCCAGATGACCGAGGATGCTATGAAATTGGCCAATATCCAAACGATGGTAGTAGGGGGAAGTAAAGACACCAACAAAAAATTGACTCTGAATGGTAAAGTGCAGATTGATGAGCGTAAATTATATACACAATCGTCCCATATTCCAGGTAGAATTGAAAAACTAAACCTTAATTTTACTGGGGAAAAAGTAAATCGTGGGCAAACATTGGCAATGGTCTATTCCCCTGAATTGGTGACAGCCCAAGAAGAATTGCTGCAAGCTTATCGCATCAAAGAGACGCAACCGGAATTATTTGAAGCTGCTAAACAAAAACTAAATAATTGGAAAATAGGAGCGGGCACAATAAATAAAATAATAAGTACCAATAAGCCTATCCAACAATTTCCAATTACTGCA
>DASWKU010000058.1:0-3769 GCA_036396455.1 Flavobacteriaceae bacterium | reverse complement strand
CAGCAAAACGCCGATGACCAAATCCAGAAGTTTGTGGATACCTATCCCACAAGTACTAAGCGAAATACGGCGTTTTTGGACGTTGCCGACTATTATTTTACCAACGAAAAATATGCCTATGCCAGAAAATGGTATGAAAAGGTAGACGAAAATAGTATTTCACGTTCCGAACGGGATCATTTTTATTTTAATTACGGGTATTCCTTATATGCTTCAAACAATAAGGTTGGTGCGCAAAAGTATCTAAATCGTGTGGTCAATTCCAAAGAATACGGTTCCCAGGCCAAATATTATATTGGTTTCATGGCTTATGAAGGCGATGATTACGAAAAAGCCAATGAGTATTTTGAACAGGTAAGCGACAATGAAAAGTATAAAGAGAAACTGTCCTATTATCAAGCCGATTTAAATTTTAAGCTTGGCAATTTTGAAAAAGCTATTACTCTGGCAAAGGAACAATTGCCAAAAAGTACTCCTGAGGAAGTGTCGGAACTCTCAAAAATTATAGGCGAAAGTTATTTCAATCTTCAACAATATGCAGAGGCCATTCCTTATTTAAAGGCTTACAAAGGCAAACGTGGAAAATGGAACAATACCGACCATTATCAATTGGGCTATGCTTATTATAAGCAAAACGACTTTGAAAATGCCATTTCAGAATTCAATAAAATTGTAGGGGGCAACAACAGTGTGGCACAAAACGCCTATTATCATTTGGGTGAAAGTTATATCAATCTGGATAAAAAACAGGAAGCTTTAAATGCATTCCGTAACGCTTCTCAAATGGATTTTGACTTAAAAATTCAGGAGGATGCTTGGCTAAACTATGCCAAGATCAGTTATGAAATTGGAAATCCTTATCAATCGGTTCCCCAGGTGTTGACGGGCTATTTGGACAAATATCCAAAAACGGGTTATCGTGAAGAAATCGAGACTTTATTGATTGATTCTTATATCACTTCAAAAAATTATGCAGAGGCCATGAAATTATTGGAAGGCAAGCGTAGTTTTGAAAATAGGGTAGCCTATCAAAAGGTGACGTTTTATAGAGGAATTGAAGTTTATAATGAAGGGGATTACAATGCTGCCAAAGCACTTTTTGACAAGTCCATTGATGAAGCCAAGGATGCCCAATTTACGGCTAGGGCAACATTTTGGAAAGCAGAAACGGATTATCACCTTACCAATTATAACGATGCCTTGGTTGGGTTTAAACAATTTCAACAGCAATCTAGAGCGTCAAGCACAAAAGAATTTGAGAATATGGATTACAACATAGCTTACACCCATTTTAAGCTGAAAAACTATCCGGAGGCAACCAAGTATTTTCAAAGTTTCATTTCTAAAAATAAAAAGGAAAAATTAAGATTGAATGATGCCTATTTAAGATTGGGCGATGGCTATTTTGTATCCAGTGACTATAATAAGGCCATTGCAGCTTATGATGAAGCCATTGCCATTCATGAGATCGAAACGGATTATGCCGATTTTCAAAAAACCATGAGCTACGGATATATAGGTCAAAATGCCAAAAAAATCAAGGATTTAAACACGTTTATTGATGGCTATCCAAGATCGTCTTTACGTGATGATGCCATTTACGAATTGGCAAATTCTTATGTAAAGGCCAACGAAATTGACAAAGCCATGGCCATGTACGACCGATTGAACGTGGAATATAAAAACAGTATTTTCATCCCAAAATCGTTATTGCGCCAGGGACTTGCGTATTACAATACCAATGATAATGAGCGCGCTTTGAATAAACTTAGAAAAGTGGCAGACGATTTTCCGAGGTCTGAAGAAGCACTTCAAGCCGTCGCTACCGCGCGATTGATTTATATAGACTTGGGCCGTGTTGATGAATATGCAACTTGGGTGAAAAAACTGGATTATGTGGATGTCACGGACACCGAATTGGACAATACCGCTTATTTGGCGGCCGAAAAGCAATATTTGGACAACAATACCGATAATGCCATAAAACAGTTCAACCGATACTTGAATGAATTTCCAAACGGAATCCACGCTTTGAAATCCCATTTTTATATTGCAGAATTGTATTCCAAAAAGAACCTTCCGGAAAACGCACAGCCACATTATGAATATGTGGTGTCCAAACAACCGGGAGAATTCACGGAACAAGCAACAGTCAAACTTTCTGAAACCTATTTAAATGCCTCAAAATGGGATAAGGCCATTCCGTTGTTGAAACGTTTGGAAACTGAAGCAGATTATCCCCAAAACATAACGTATGCGCAATCCAATTTGATGAACGCCTACTATCATTTGGAAAATTACAATCAGGCTGTTTCTTATGCCGAAAAAGTGTTGGGTACTCCAAAAATTGATAACAAAGTGAAGAGTGATGCCCAAATTATCATTGCACGATCGGCTATTAAAACAGGAGATGAGGAAAAAGCCAAAACTGCTTATGCACAAGTCGAAAAAATTGCCCAAGGTTCCTTGGCTGCTGAAGCGTTATTCTACAATGCCTATTTTAAAAACAAGGCCGGAGACTATCAAGCTTCCAATACCGTGATCCAAAAACTGGCAAAAGATTATTCCAGTTACAAATATTATAGTGCCAAAGGATTGGTGGTCATGGCCAAAAATTTCTATGCGTTAAAAGATGCGTTTCAAGCCACCTATATTCTGGAAAGTGTAATTAAAAACTTTGCCGAATTTGACGATGTGGTTTCAGAAGCAAAACAAGAATTGAAGTACATCAAAACCGAAGAGGCCAAAACCAATGCATCCATACAAACCGAAGAAAATTAAAAATATTAAACCAATTTTTCTCTCCCTTTGGGAGAGATGTCCAAAGGACAGAGTGGGCCCATCAATCATAAATCTAATTTCAACTGAAATAAAAATTAAAACATGCTAAAACAAATCAAATATATAACGATAATTTTTATAATCGGGAGTTCACAATTTTTTGCACAACAGCGTGAAAAAGATACGATAGATACCGATGTGGTCAATGTTGTAAAACCGTATACGCCTTCAATTTCAGATGCTTTTAAAGTAAAGGAAACCCCAACTTTGGATGACTCTACAAATACAACCAAAAAGGAAGTGAAGTACAATATTTTCTCCATTCCGGTGGCTTCAACGTTTACACCTGCAAAAGGTAAAGCTGCTTCTGTTGATAAAGAAAAACAGGTCAAGCTTTATGATAACTATGCCTCCGTTGGCGTTGGAACCTATACCACTATTTTGGGTGAAGTCTATTTAAACCATGCCTTGAGCAGGACCGAAAGTGTCGGGGGCTATTTTAATTACCATTCTTCTGTAGGTGGAATTGATGGGCTTTTGTTGGATGATGATTTTACCAATGCAAAGCTCAATGTCAATTATAGCAGTAATTTAAGGGATCTTTCTTGGAACGTTGATGGTGGGTTTCAATATCAAAAGTACAATTGGTACGGATTGCCACAGCCTTTTTTTGATGCTACAACTGCCAATATGCTGGATGTGGACCATACCTTTTATGGAGCTCATTTTGGGGGTGAAATAGACTTTAACGATGCCCTGTTTAAGAATGTCAATGTCAGGTTTAGAAGGTTTGGGGATGATCAGAAATCGGGAGAAAATCGATTTGTGTTCAATACGGAGTTTGATGTTCCCATTCAGGGTGAAACCATAAACACCGAAGTTACCTTGGATTATATTGGAGGCTCTTTCGATAGAAATTATTATTTTGACGAAGAACTCAACTATGGCAATATTAATTTCGGTCTTAAGCCAAGTTATCAATTAAAGC
>DASWKU010000057.1:0-1629 GCA_036396455.1 Flavobacteriaceae bacterium | reverse complement strand
AATATCTTCGGCAACCATTATAAAAAGGCAATAATTTCAAAAAAAGCTCAACAAAATCATTGATTTTTAATAGCGCGATTTTGTACAGTGGGGATAGAAGGATGATTAAACGATTTAAAATAAGGAGAAACGTTATGAATATGAAGAAAATACTTGGATTGTCCCTACTCTGTTCGGTCATCAGCATTGGTTCTGCATGGGGACAGGGATTAATAAAAGTGCGCAATAGTTTAAGCGAGACTATATACAGGAGTTACGCAATTAGCTGAAAGTTACGATCAGATTTGACATTTGGCATAAAAAAAGTTCCAATTTTGTGATTGATTCACAGTAATCAACAAAAAAGGAACTTATGAAGTTAATTTTAGAAAAATCTTTGAAAAAAGCAAAAAAACATTTAACTCGTTATGTAAAAGGTGTTTTACTTACGCAAGGCAAGAAAAGTTGTGAGGGAATGGGTAGTTTCCTTGGGTTAAGCCACGATAAACTTTATAGATCAATGACATTTATATCCGGTAACTTCGCATTTGTACAAGATTTTGCCTCACAAATCGTTCAAGAGCTTTCAGATACCAATGAGGGTTGGTTAATTGTCGATGATACTGCCGTTACTAAAGTGTATTCCAGATTAATTCAGGGTGTTGTGTGGATGTACAACGTGCTTGTTGGCAAAGAGCAACGCCAATTTAATATTTTAGTTATTGCCTGGACTAATGGGATAATTACGATTCCCCTTGATTTTCAATTTTGGTATCCAAAGAATTTATGTGATGAATATCAAACAAAATCAGAAATTGCTGCTAATTTGATCAAAAAATGGTGGTCTAAAGTGCCGGCTAAAGGTATTTTGGGCGATGGCCATTTCTCGACTTTTGAACTATTACAATTTTGTTTGAAAATGAAAATTCCACTTATTGCTAAATTTGCGTCTAATAGAAAGGTATCAACTCACGATGGAATTTCAGAGCAACTCAAGCACCATTCGGTTTTGAAATTACAGCGTAATCAACGTTCAAAAACTGTGGAAATTGTCTGGCATGGAATGGAGCTGTTTTGCACAGTGCATAAGCGAAAAAACAAAAATAATGAATATAATATCGTATATTACATTAGTACCATTAGAAAGGCGCCCAAAGAGTATATTCTACTTTATAATCACCGATGGCATATTGAGAAAATGTTTCGAACAATGAAGCAGTCTCTCGGTTTGAAAGATTGTTCTGCCCGCAAACAATCTTCACATATAGGCCACATCTTTGGTATATTTCACGCATATACTATTATTCAAATCATCAGATCTGAAAATAATTTACCTCATGTTGAAGCCGTCATTAAACAGCTCAGAAAGCCAAAATCGAGATTGCTGGACAAATCAATAGATCGATTCTATCGTAACTTTGGAGTAATTGCGTGAGTCCTGTTATGTACAGCGTAGACCTAGGTGCACTACATGTTGTCAAAAGACAATGCGTCCGGTGGAGTATCGTTTTGTCGATACCGACTGAGTTTTTAAACATTCGGTATCTTTTTGTTAAATTTTTTCAATTCTTGTGATCACTTTATCAGGTCCCAAAATTTCAACCAATTGCGCTATCCCCAAGCCGCGTTGCTTGCCGGTTAAAGCTAAGC
>DASWKU010000056.1:0-6761 GCA_036396455.1 Flavobacteriaceae bacterium | reverse complement strand
TGACAAAACTAAAAACGACCTTTTTCTGCCAAAATTGTGGCAGCCAGTTTTCCAAATGGCAAGGACAATGTACGGCCTGTAAAGAATGGAATACCATAGTTGAAGAAGTGATTCAAACGGCTGAAAAAAGCGATTGGAAATCTCAAACGTCAACTGTAAAAAAAGCTTCAAAACCTTTAAAAATTAACGAGATTGATGGTTCTGAAGAATCAAGATTGGATACTCAAGATGAAGAATTCAATCGGGTGTTGGGCGGCGGTTTGGTTCCGGGATCGTTAACGCTTTTGGGAGGTGAACCCGGTATCGGCAAAAGCACCTTGCTGTTACAAATCGCTTTAAAAATGCCCTATAAAACCTTGTATGTGTCTGGTGAAGAAAGCCAGAAACAAATCAAGATGCGAGCCGAACGCATCCATCCCAAAAGTGGAAACTGCTACATTTTAACGGAAACCAAAACCCAAAACATCTTTAAACAAATTGAAGCCTTGGAACCCGATATTGTGGTGGTCGATTCCATTCAAACCTTGCACAGCGATTATATCGAATCCTCTTCTGGGAGCATTTCCCAAATCAAGGAATGCGCCACCGAGCTCATTAAATTTGCAAAAGAAACCGCCACACCGGTGATTTTAATTGGTCATATTACCAAAGATGGCAGTATTGCAGGTCCAAAAATATTGGAACACATGGTCGATACGGTTCTGCAATTTGAAGGCGACCGTAATTATGTGTTTCGGATTTTAAGAGCCAATAAAAACCGTTTTGGCTCCACCAACGAATTGGGTATTTACGAAATGCAGGGCTCAGGATTACGGGAAGTAAGCAATCCATCTGAAATATTGATTTCCAAAAAAGATGAAGAATTAAGTGGTAATGCCGTTGCCGTCACAATGGAAGGCATGCGCCCATTACTTATCGAAATTCAGGCGTTGGTAAGCACTGCAGTATATGGAACACCACAACGTTCTGCCACAGGATTTAATGCCAAACGCTTGAATATGCTCTTGGCGGTTTTGGAAAAACGGGCCGGGTTTAGATTGGGCGCAAAAGATGTGTTTTTAAATATTACCGGAGGCATCACGGTTGACGATCCTGCTATCGATTTAGCTGTGATTGCCGCCATTCTTTCCTCCAATGAAGATGTGGCCATACAAAAGGATTATTGTTATGCAGCCGAAGTTGGGCTCTCCGGTGAAATTCGTCCTGTTCAGCGAGTGGACCAGCGCATTTTGGAAGCTGAAAAACTGGGCTTTTCAACCATATTTGTGTCCAAATACAACAAGATTTCATTGAAGAATACTTTTATTAAAATTCAATTGCTTTCAAAGATTGAGGATTTGATAGGATTCATTGTTTAGCTTTAAAAATCGAATTCGTAAACATGAGTAAAAATATAATTCCATCCGAAAGCATCATAAACAAGATTTATGTGTTCAGAGAACAAAAAGTGATGCTTGATAGTGATATAGCAGAACTTTATCAAGTCGAAACCAAGCGGCTTAATGAACAGGTCAAAAGAAATTTAGATCGTTTTCCTGAAAGTTTTATGTTTCAACTCACCAAAGAAGAATGGGCAGACTTGAAGTCGCAAAATGCGACCTCAAGTTGGGGAGGAAGAAGAAGAGAACCTTTTGTATTTACTGAACATGGAATTTTAATGCTGTCAAGTGTGTTGAACAGCGATATCGCGATAAAAATGAGTGTTCAAATTATTGAAACTTTTGTTCAACTTAGGAAATTAGCCAATAATTACGAAGAAATAATGCACAAAATTGAGCAAATGGAATCCCAATACAATCATCAGTTTTCCGAAATTTATCAGGCATTACAGCAATTATTGTCAAAACCGAAAGAAACCCCAAGACCTAGAATAGGATATAAAAAAGATTGAGGATTTGATAGGATATTTGGTATAACTCAGTTTAGATTTTTTATTGTTAGCCTCTTTAGCTCAGTCGGTAGAGCAGCTCATTCGTAACGAGCAGGTCGCGGGTTCAAGTCCCGTGAGAGGCTCAACCGTCATGGTGAGACCTCGTCATTGCGAGCGCAGCGTGGCAATCTCATTCAATCAAAACATTTGTACGTTATAATGACTATTTTTTTAATCAAAATTCATTAATTTCGCACCTCGAAATGAAAATTGATGACATGACGGCTAAATTTCCTGAATATAAAGGACTTGACCTACCAAAAGTTGCAGAAGACATTCTTAACTATTGGCAGGAACATCATACTTTCGAAAAGAGTATAACCTCTCGAGAAGGCGGTACTCCTTATGTGTTTTATGAAGGGCCACCTTCCGCAAATGGCCTTCCAGGAATCCATCACGTGATGGCTCGTGCCATCAAAGATATTTTCTGCCGCTACAAAACCCAAAAAGGGTTTCAAGTGAAGCGTAAAGCAGGCTGGGACACCCATGGATTGCCTATTGAATTGGGCGTTGAAAAGGAATTGGGCATCACCAAGGAAGATATTGGTAACCCCGATAGCCATCGGGGCATTTCAATTGAAGATTATAATGCCGCATGCCGAAAAGCCGTGATGCGCTACACCGATGTCTGGAACGACCTCACCCAAAAAATGGGCTATTGGGTCGATATGGACAACCCATACATTACTTACGAACCCAAATATATGGAGAGCGTTTGGTGGTTGTTAAAGCAGATTTACGACAAAAAATTACTTTATAAAGGCTACACCATTCAGCCCTATTCGCCAAAAGCGGGAACGGGTTTAAGTTCCCACGAATTGAACCAACCGGGAACCTATCAGGATGTTACCGATACTACGGTGGTGGCACAGTTTAAAGCCAAACAAGATTCGTTGCCTGACTTTTTAAGAAACCAAGGCGATATTTACTTTTTGGCTTGGACCACTACGCCATGGACTTTGCCTAGTAACACGGCATTAACGGTTGGGCCAAAAATTGAGTATGTGTTGGTTGAGACTTTTAATCAGTACACATTTGAACCAACAAAAGTGATACTTGCCAAAAAACTGGTGAGTTACCAATTTGCAGGAAGATTTGTGAAAGTTGAAAACGAGGAAGAATTATCTAGTTACAAACCTGATGATAAAAAGATTCCTTACAGAATTTTAGCTGAATGTAAAGGCAAGGATTTAGTCGGCATCACCTACGAACAATTGTTGCCTTATGCCTTACCTTACAACAATCCGGAAAATGCGTTTAGAGTGATTTCCGGAGATTTTGTAACCACTGAAGACGGTACCGGAATCGTGCACACGGCTCCAACTTTTGGGGCGGATGATGCCATGGTGGCCAAACAAGCGGTTCCCGAAGTTCCGCCTATGTTGGTCAAGGATGAGAATGGAAATTTGGTGCCATTGGTGGATTTGCAAGGACGTTTCAGGCCTGAAATGAAGGAATTTGCCGGTAAGTACGTGAAGAATGAATATTATGACGAGGGAAAAGCACCAGAACGCTCTGTTGATGTTGAACTGGCCATTAAACTAAAAGAAGAAAACAAAGCCTTTAAGGTTGAAAAATATAAACACAGCTATCCAAATTGTTGGAGAACCGACAAGCCTATTTTGTATTATCCATTGGATTCGTGGTTCATTAAAGTAACCGAAGTTCGGGACCGGATGTTTGAACTTAATGAAACCATCAACTGGAAACCAAAGGCTACAGGAACAGGACGTTTTGGTAACTGGTTGGCCAATGCCAACGATTGGAACCTGTCGCGTTCAAGGTATTGGGGAATTCCATTGCCTATTTGGAGAACTGAAGATGGCAAGGAAGAACTTTGTATTGGTTCGGTTGAAGAGTTAAAGCTAGAGATGCAGAAATCGGTTTCAGCAGGGTTCATGTCCAAAGATATTTTTGAAGACTTTGAAATTGGCAACAATGCTGAAGACAATTACGCCAAAATCGATTTACACAAAAACATTGTGGATGCCATAGTATTGGTTTCCGCTTCAGGAAAACCCATGAAACGTGAAAGTGATTTGATTGATGTGTGGTTCGACTCGGGTTGCATGCCTTATGCACAATGGCATTATCCATTCGAAATGCCCCCTAAATCCCCCAAAGGGGGACTTTCTCCAGGGTATCAAACTGCAAGAAAATCGTCATATACGTTATTTAAGAAGTTAAAAGAGGAAAGAAAGAAAAACCCAACTGAAGCTGAAAAAATTATTTGGGAAGCCTTAAAAGGGAAAAAATTAGAAAACTTTAAGTTTAGACGAGAGCATATTATTGATGAATATATTGTTGATTTTGTGTGTTTATCAAGGAAGTTGATTATTGAAGTTGATGGTGGCTATCATAATCATCCTGAAATTCAAGACGCAGATAAATTCAGGACAGAATTTCTTGAAGAATTGGGTTACCGAGTTATTCGATTTACAAATGAAGATGTTATTGGTAATATTAATGCTGTATTGGCCAAAATAAGTAACGAGTTAAAAGTCCTTCCCCTAGGGGAGGATTTAGGTGGGGCTTTCCCCGCCGATTTTATTGCCGAAGGCGTCGACCAAACCCGAGGCTGGTTCTATACGCTTCATGCCATTGGCACCATGGTTTTTGATTCAGTAGCTTATAAAAATGTCGTATCCAATGGTTTGGTATTGGACAAGAACGGACTAAAAATGTCCAAGCGTTTGGGCAATGCTGTTGATCCGTTTGAAACCTTATCGACTTATGGAGCCGATGCCACACGTTGGTACATGATCAGTAATGCCAATCCTTGGGATAATTTAAAATTTGATATTGAAGGCATTGAAGAGGTCAAACGCAAGTTTTTCGGTACATTGTATAATACCTATTCCTTCTTTACACTATATACCAATCTGGATAAGTTTAGTTATAAGGAAGCCGATATCCCATTGGAAGGCCGTCCAGAAATTGACCGTTGGATACTTTCGGAGTTGCATACGCTCATTAAGAAAGTGGACGAGTTTTATGCCGATTATGAACCTACCAAAGCGGCTCGAGCCATTTCTGATTTTACCCAGGATTATTTAAGCAATTGGTACGTTCGGTTAAGCAGAAGGCGTTTTTGGAAAGGCGATTATCAGGAAGATAAAATTTCGGCGTACCAAACCCTTTACACTTGTATGGTAGTTATAGCCAAATTAGGAGCCCCATTGGCACCGTTCTATATGGATCGACTGTATTTGGATTTGAATTCAGTAACTCAAAAAGAACCATTTGAAAGTGTCCATTTGGCCGAGTTTCCAAAATATGATGCGAGTTTTGTGGATAAGACTTTGGAGCGTAAAATGGAAGCGGCACAAACAATATCATCATTGGTATTATCGTTAAGAGCCAAAGAGAAAATAAAGGTGAGACAGCCTTTGCAAAAAATCATGATTCCTGTGGATAGCAAATCTCAAAAGAATGAGATTTTAGCAGTTGCAGATTTAATAAAACATGAAGTCAATGTAAAGGAAATTGAGGTCATGGAAGATGCATCAGATATCTTGGTCAAACAAATAAAGCCCAACTTTAAAGCTCTAGGGCCAAGGTTTGGGCAGGATATGAAAGCTATTGCTCAAGCCGTCAATGGGTTTACATCTGAAGACATAAAAAAAATCGAGCAAAAGGGCATTTTAGATGTTGTAATTAATGGAAAAAGTATTACTTTAGAACGCTCTGACGTGGAGATCTCGTCTCAAGATATTGAGGGTTGGCTTGTGGCCACTTCTGGAAATTTAACGGTGGCCTTAGATGTCACTTTAACCGAAGATTTAAAGAAGGAAGGTATTGCAAGAGAGTTGGTAAACCGAATTCAGAATTTACGCAAGGATTCTGGTTTTGAACTTACCGATAGAATTGCAATTCAATTTCAAAAAGACGAACATATTATTAATGCAATAAACAAAAATTTAGCGTATATTAAAACGGAAACCTTAGCAGACGAATTAGAGATTAAAGAACATTTAAATGATGGTATTGAGATAGCTTTTGACGATGTAAATACCAAATTGTTTATTCAAAAATTATAAAAGATGGCAACAGAAACAAACATTAGATATTCTGATAAAGATTTAGCGGAGTTCAAAGCATTGATCCAAGAAAAAATAGTGAAAGCAGTGCATGATTTGGATTTGATAAAAAGTGCTTACATGAATGACCTCAATAATGGAACTGACGATACGTCACCAACATTTAAGGCATTTGAAGAGGGTAGTGAAACCATGAGCAAAGAAGCGAATTCGCAATTGGCCATTAGACAGGAAAAATTCATCCGCGACCTTAAAAACGCTTTGGTTAGGATAGAAAACAAAACCTATGGCGTTTGCAGGGTAACGGGCAAATTGATCAATAAGGAACGCTTAAAATTGGTGCCTCATGCCACTTTAAGTATTGAGGCAAAAAATATGCAGCAATAACATTCCCATGCCAATGGGAGGCCTTATAAAGAGAAAGAACGCCCTACATTTCAGGGCGTTTTTTGTTTTACACGCTTTAAATTAGTAAAGACCGGAAACCGAATAATAGTATTATTTTTGTTTGCATGAACTCTTTAGCATGACCTTAAAAAAAGCTTCCCTTTTTATCCTTATCATTCTACTTGTAGACCAAATAAGCAAGATTTATATAAAAACCCATTTTACGTTATCGGAAAAGCACATTGTTTTTAGCTGGTTCCAAATTGCATTTGTTGAAAATGAAGGCATGGCTTGGGGAACAAAAATCAGTGATTTTGTTCCTTTAATTTCTGAAAAGGCCGCAAAGTTAAGCTTAAGTTTATTCAGGATTTTTGCGGTTTTTGGGATTGGCTATTGGTTGGTTT
>DASWKU010000055.1:0-3123 GCA_036396455.1 Flavobacteriaceae bacterium | reverse complement strand
CAGAAATGAAACAATCTCAAATGTTTCCTACTCTGTTTCTAGAACCTTTACGAGATGTATATCTACGTTCAAATCGTGATGGCTATGGATATGTAAAAGGCAATATCAATAACGTGTATATTTTTTCTATTATAGGATTATTTATCATCATCATTGCAAGCATTAATTTTGTGAACCTTACAACGGCGCGTTCAACTGAAAGGGCTAAGGAAGTAGGCATTCGTAAAGTGATTGGAGCAAATAAAGTGCAATTGAAATTTCAGTTTATAGGTGAATCCTTATTGATTTGCCTGATAGCTTTTTTATTGACAATCGGATTGATTGCATTATTGATTCCATCTTTTAACCAACTCGCTGGAAAAATTATTAGCACAGGGGTTTTTAATAATCTTCAATACTTATTTTATTTATTATTGATTGCTTTAGGTATTGGATTATTGGCCGGTATTTATCCTGCTTTTGTATTATCCGCCTTTAAACCAGTACTGGTTTTAAAAGGTCGGTTTGCAACAGGTTCAAGCGGAAACTTGCTTCGTAAAGGATTGGTAATATCGCAGTTTGCCATTTCTACGGCATTGGTTATTGGTACCATTATCGTGTATACACAAATGAGCTATATGCGTAATCAAGAGCTAGGCTTTAAAAAAGATCAGGTGTTGGTTATAGATACCAATGGAGATTCTGGAGCCAAAGCACTCAAGCAAGCCGTAAGTGGTTTGGCTAATGTTAACGAAGTTTCCTTATCGGGTAGTGTACCTGGTAGTGGGAATCCTGGAGCGTATTCGGAAATAGAAAATACAAAAGGTGAATTTCAGGTAGCTAATCTCGATCTTTATTTTGTTGATTTCGATTACATCCCCCTTTACAAGATGAAAGTGGTTGCAGGAAGGGCCTTTTCTCGGAATTTCATGACTGATACCACACAAGCTATGGTACTGAATGAAGCTGCTGTAAAAATGTTTGGCTACACTTCTCCCGAACAGGCCATTGGTAAACAATTCAAGCAATGGGGACGGGAAGGAAAGATTATTGGTGTGATAAAAGATTTCCACTTTCGTTCACTACAACAGCCAATCAAACCATTAAGTATGCGCATAGAACAGGGTAATATGGATTATTTATCGGTAAGTCTAAATACTTCAAATCTGCAATCTGCAATGGCAACCATCGAAAAAGCATACCAAAGTGCCATTCCAAATCAGCCGTATAGTTATTATTTTTTAGATGAGTTTTTCGACCGTCAATATAAAAGTGAAGAGAAATTTGGCACGCTCTTTTTAAATTTTTCGTTGCTGGCTATTTTTATATCCTGTCTTGGTTTGTTAGGTCTGGCTTCTTATAGCACTATGCAGCGAACCAAAGAAATTGGCATACGGAAAGTACTTGGTGCCAGCGTACCAAATATTCTTAATCTGCTTTCCATAGATTTTTTAAAATTGGTAGTTATATCCTTTTTTGTGGCAGTACCTGTTGCCGCTTATTTTATGCATAAATGGCTAAATGATTTTGCGTACAAAATAAAAATAAGCTGGTGGATATTTGCATTGGCAATGCTAATTGCTTTGTTGGTTGCTTTTTTAACTATAAGCTTCCAGGCTTTAAGAGCAGCAAGATCAAATCCAGTAAAAAGTTTAAGAACCGAATAAATATCATCAACCTGCCTGCCGTCAGGCAGGTCAAAAAACGAACAATCATGATCAGAAATTATTTCAAAATCGCGTGGCGGAACCTTTTAAAGAACAAGGTCTATTCCTTCATCAACATTTTTGGGTTGGCCATTGGTATGGCCGTAACCATTATGATTGGTCTTTGGATTGCCGATGAAATCAGCTTTGACAAATATTTTACAAATTACAATACCGTTGCCCAAGTTTATCAAAGCCAAACCTTTAATGGAAAGGTTGGTACCGGACCGGCGATTCCAAGACCTTTGGAATTTTTGTTGAAAGAAGAATACAGTGATAACTTCAAGCACATATCCATGTCGTCATGGACCAATTCACGATATCTTAAATATGATGACAACAACATTTCCAGAACTGGGAATTATATGCAGGAAGCTGCCTTGAAAATTTTTGGTTTCAAAATTCTGAAGGGAGCAGACAATGGGCTCAAGGAAAAAAATTCCATCATGTTGTCACAATCCACCGCAAAGGCCCTATTTGGAGAACGGGATCCCATAGGTAAAATCATTAAGGTCAATAGTGCCGATGATATGATGGTCACCAGTGTTTTTGAGGATATCCCTGTGAACTCTACATTAAATGAAATAGAGTTTATCATTCCTTGGAAACATTATATCACTACCCAGGAATGGATTCAAAATGCAGCGGATTCCTGGGGCAACAATTCCTTTCAGATGTTTGTTCAGATTGCCGATAATACCTCGATGAAAAGTGTTACGGAAAAGATTCTGGATTCGAAGAAAAAAGCCAATGTTGATACCGCCGAATTCAATCCTCAAATTTTTCTTTTGCCGATGAAGGATTGGCATCTACGATCCAATTTTGAAAATGGTGTACAATCTGGAGGCCGTATAGAAACGGTCTGGCTCTTTGGAATTATTGGGGCGTTTGTCCTGTTTTTGGCTTGCATCAATTTTATGAACTTAAGTACCGCCCGTTCCGAAAAACGGTCCATGGAGGTGGGCATTCGTAAAGCTATAGGATCAAGTCGGGACCAACTCATCAAGCAATTTCTTAGTGAATCCCTTTTGGTTGTTCTGTTTGCTTTTGTCATTGCCATTGTTTTGGTGTTGGTTTCCCTCAACAGTTTTAACGATTTGGCCAGTAAGCAGATTCAGTTTCCATGGGCAAATATCCAGTTTTGGATGTATTCCATTCTGTTTATCCTCATCACGGCACTGGTTTCTGGCAGTTATCCAGCTTTGTATTTATCTTCTTTTAAACCCGTGAAAGTGTTAAAGGGAACCTTCAAGGCAGGTCGGTTTGCTGCCATCCCCAGAAAAGTATTGGTAGTGACCCAATTTACAATTTCAGTGGCGTTGATAATTGGAACCTTGGTGGTCATGAAACAAATTCAGTACACTAAAGACAGACCCATAGGTTATGATAAAGGTGGTTTGATCCAGATTCCCGTGATGAGTGTGGACTTTATGGGGAA
>DASWKU010000054.1:0-1578 GCA_036396455.1 Flavobacteriaceae bacterium | reverse complement strand
GGATTTAAATCAGTCCGATGGAGTAAGTCAATGTCATGAAATAGTTTGTCAAGTTCAGTTTTAACCATCTCAGGGCTTGCAGCAACATACTCGATTTTGTCATCACTGTTGATTACAAACATTGGGTTGTTTCGAATTAATCCTTGTTGACTTTTAGGCAAGAGATTTTTGCTCAGTATTGAGTGTGCCTTTTGGACATTTTCAAGTGCCAAGCCATTGTTGTCAATGAAATCATATGCAGTATATAAATCATCTGCTTTTCTGGTATAATCCGGTTTAAATTTGACTTTTAAGAATTTGTGTTTGAAATAACTATCAAAATCAATATCCTCTCCCTCAATCTTTGATGAATAAACAGATGAAACCGATTTAAAAAACTGAAAGTAATCAACTGGCATATCAAGCTTTTTGATTTTATCAATTTTATCGAAAGGAGATTCTTTTACAGCCTTTGTGTAATCATCAAGTAATTTATCTGTCAGAATTTTAAAATACATTAACAATCCATTTTACACAAAGATAATCTTTTTAAATCCTGTTTTGAAATCAGTTTATAATTGAAAACGGCCCTCGTGGCTGTGCACAACGGCTTATGGTATGGTGTCGTGCGTTCGTTGTTGTTATTGATTCGGACTGGCAGAATGAATATACATTTTCCAGACACCATTTTCATTCTTTCTCAAAACATCGAGATATTTGACCGGAATCTTGATGCTAACACTATCATTTTTGGGAGTTATGACCATCGTGCCTAAATGTCTATATATTGCGATGTCGTCACGAACAATAACCTCCTGTCGAACACGGTCTATCACGTTCAGTGTGTTATAAGTAAAGAAATCGTTTAAAAAAGCTCTCAAGGAATCATGATTGGTAATGGGTTCCATACCTGCATCATATCCCAAAAAATCATTTGTCACATATTTGAAGTAGCCATCTGTATTGCCTGCCTCAACCTCTTTCATAAAATCTGTAAAAACCTGTTCTACAGCGTCTTTTTCAGCTTGAGGATTTGGTTTGTTCTCATTGCACGCTACAACAGGAACTAATAAGAGAATCAAAATCCAATAACTATAACGTTTTATATCCATGATGTAAATGATTAATAATTAATACCATAAAGATATTTGAATTTTTCTTTTCAATGATGCACAACGTTTATGTATATGAGCTGTGGCGTGTTTCGGCACGAACCTCTCCAAATAAGAACTGGCTTTGGAAAATCCGCAGGATTTTCCAAGTGAGAACAGACCAAGCCATAGCTTATATACTTTGTTGTACACTGGCTTTTAATATTTTTTTAGAATTCGAAAATTACATCTTCTTCAAGCATATTATTAACATCAATAGTTGGTAGAAGAAATTCATTAAATGGTGTTCCTTCTGTTTTGGCATGTAAAATTCCTCTTGCAGAACCAATTGTCAACACAGCAAAATGAACAGCAAGACCTTTTGCAACTAAATATGTATTATCATCTTGTTTCATTTTATTTAAAAAATCGTTTTTTTCAATTTCAAATAATGCTTGTACTTCAAGTATTAAAAAAGGTTGATCTTTCTTTTTCTCAAAGGAAAAAC
>DASWKU010000053.1:0-3632 GCA_036396455.1 Flavobacteriaceae bacterium | reverse complement strand
ATTTACTTTTTTGGAAAAAGATTATGATCAATCGGAATGGGCTTTGGCGCAAAGTATTACATACCCAATTTCAAATAAATATATTAGAAGGGATATCAGTCTTAATGAAAAATTGGCTAAACCCAACAATTATGAAGCTTTGAAGCAAAATGATGAATTTATTAACATGGTTCACATGATTATAAGGTTTAGGAATGGTGGTATTATAAATTTCAAGGAGTGTAGGGAAAAACTTTTAACTTTAATTGACGATATTGATCAAGAGCTAAATTCACGATAAAACCTTCCATAACCCAAATTAAAAACCCTAATTTTGTAGCTTAAACCAAATTATACCATGAACGGTTTTGATATTGTTGTTGTAATTGCTGTCATCCTTTTTGCCAGATTGGGTGTGAGGTTAGTGACTAAATACAACCAAATGAAAAAGGAAAACAATTCTAAAGAAAAAAACTCTAAAGAATAGGTATATCATATTACTCATTCCCTAACCTTCCCCGTAAATACGCTTGCCTTAGAATTAAACGGATTTCCTGACGAGCGTCTCAAAAGGACAACCTGTCCGCAATGCCAAAGGGCATCTCCAATGGGACCATTAAGATTGTTCCAAAACGGAAATTCAGTATTGCCACCCTCCCTTTCAAAAACAATGTTGAATTGGGAAAGATCAAGGCTTGCCCTTAAAATATCGGCTGCTGTTTTGATATTGATTAGGGTTTGTTTGCGTTTTTCTTCAAAGCTCATTTCGGGCTCATCCGTACTTTTATTGGGTTTCTGCAAGGTGGCGTTTACGATCACTTTGGATAGGTCATAAATATGGTCAATGGTTTCGGCAGAAGAACGCGCTTCTTCATTGGGTTTAAAAACCAAATCTTCAGCCCTTAACCCTTCGGTTGCCCAATAATATCTAAATCCCAGTCCGTCCACCATTCGTGCTGCAACGGTTCCTGCGGTATAGGTTTCCGGATAGTCCGGAATTTGGTAATACGGTAATTTTTCTTCTGAATCATTTTGCGCATTCATACTTAAAAAGGATAGCATTAAACTAATGGCGATACTATTTTTCATGTTCGTTTCATTAATGATTATTAATTGAGGTTCCATATTTATCGAAAAGGTACACAAGAGCGGCCATGGTAGCGGCACCCAACTCCAATTCGCGTTTGTTTATGGCATCAAACGTATCGTTACTGGCGTGGTGGTAGTCAAAATACCTTTGGGAATCTGGTCGTAAGCCTGCCAAAACCTCGGCATTGCCTTTTAAGGGCCCAATATCGGCACCACTTCCACCTTTTTCAAAATAATGAATGAGATAAGGTTTAAATAATGGTTTCCAATCCAGTACTTTACTGAACAATTCATCACTACAATCGAAACTGAATCCTCTTGGTGTAAATCCACCCGAATCGCTTTCCAAGGCAAAAATGTGATTTTCGCCTTTTTGTTTGGCCACTTCAGCATATTTGGTACCGCCACGCAATCCGTTTTCTTCGTTCATGAACAGTACCACCCTGATGCTGCGTTTGGGCTTGACCCCAATTTCTTTTAAAAGTCTTAAAACGTCCATGGATTGCACACAACCTGCTCCATCATCATGCGAACCATCTCCCAAATCCCAGGAATCCAGATGCCCACCTACCACAATATATTCCTCTGGGAATTCACTTCCGGTTATCTGTCCAATCACGTTATACGATTGTACTTCACTTAATTGCTGGCAATTTTGACGAAAGAAAAATTTGATGTTTTTATCAAGCGTCAACATCGCACTCAACAATTCGGCATCGTTGGTACTAATGGCAGCGGCAGGAATACGTTGAGAAGCTGGAATATCCCCATAGTTCATATTACCCGTATGTGGCAAATCGTCAAGGCGTAAATTCATGGATCGTACAATGACACCAACAGCCCCATATTTACTGGCCTCTTTTGCCCCAGCACCACGTTGATCGACAGCGCCACCATAGGCCGAAAAAGTGCTGATCAAATCGGCCTGCATGGGTCGGTTAAAAAACACAATCTTACCCTCAATTTGTTCTCTTCCCAAAGTTGCCAATTCGTCAATTCCTTTAACTTCTATAATATTGGCTTTAACACCACCTCCCAATGTCGCCACCGAACTGCCCAAAGCACAAATATTGACCGTTGTGGTTTTTCCTGGTGCAGTTTCTATATAAGCGTATTCCGGTGCACCTCGTACCCAGCGTGGTACCATGACGGGTTGCAACCATACCTTATCCAATCCTAAGCTATCCAATTCTGCTTTGGTGTAATCCACAGCTCTTTCAGCATTTAAAGACCCTGAAAGTCGGCCACCTATTTGATTGGACAGATAATCCAACCACTCGTAACTTTTTCCATTGGTCAATGAGGTGTGATAAATTTGTTTTATGGTTTCTTCATCAGTCTGTGCTGATATGTTTAAGCCAATAAAAAGGCAAAAAATAATGGCAAGTTGCTTCATAAAATGATGGTTTTTGATTTAAAATTTAAATGTACTATTAAAAAAAGATTTGAATTCTAAAAGAAAACTTAAAATATGATGAGTCTTTAAAGTTTATTCCTTTCTTAATTGTTGTTTGTACAATTTCAAATTCTTCTTGACCTCATCATCCAATTCGGGTTCTACAATATCGGTATAGGTTTTTAAGGTATCATATAAAATTTTGGCCACAAGGTAGCGCGCCGTGGCCTTATCGTCTGCCGGAATGGTGTACCAAGGCGCATGCGCTGTAGAGGTTCTATTGATGGCATCTTCATAACAGTCTTGATATGTTTCCCACAGTTCCCGTTCTTTCATATCATCCGGTGAAAACTTCCAGTTTTTTTCCTGCTTATCCAAACGCCTCAACAATCTATTTTTCTGTTCTTTTTTTGAAAGGTTCAAAAAGAATTTAAAAATAATGGTGCCGTTTTCAGTGATATGCTTTTCAAAATTGTTGATTTGCTCAAAGCGTTGGTTCCAAAAGCCGTCATCGACATCTTCAAGTGAATGCACCGTTGGAAGATGTTCTCCCAAAATGTATTCGGGATGCACTCTGGTTACCAATACGTTTTCATAATGTGTGCGATTGAAAATACCAAATTCGCCACGGGCAGGCAATGCCAGATAATGTCTCCATAAATAATCATGATGGAGTTCCAAATCGGTTGGAACTTTAAAGCTATTGACCACAATGCCACGGGTATTGAAATCCTTAAACACTTCACGTATCAAACTATCTTTTCCAGAGGTGTCCATACCCTGCAAACATACCAAGACCGCATATTTGCCATGGGCATACATGATATCCTGTAATGTTCCCAATTTTTCCCTTACTTTAATCATCCTATGTTCAATATCATGTTCAGATGCTCCCAAATCAAAGCGGGTCTCCATCTGTTTCAGTTGAATGGGATTTACGACCTTAAAGCTGTTAATGTGTACTTTTTTCATGTCATTTCTAATACAGTGTTCAATTTTTAAATATAACCAAAAACTACAGTTTATCCAGGGCAAACGCATTAAAAAAATACGATCTCACAAGGATTTAAATTCCATATAAATCCTTAAAAAAACCATTTTTATTGTTGTTTTTCATTGTCAATATTTGTATATTATACTGATAATCAGTAACTTATTCATTTTGAAA
>DASWKU010000052.1:0-4608 GCA_036396455.1 Flavobacteriaceae bacterium | reverse complement strand
ATGAAGAAAACAAACAATGGATAGAGTGGGCTAAAGAAAAAGCAGATTGGTATGACCCCTTCATTGAAAAAGAAATAAAACTTTTGGAAGATATTGACAGGGATACCTTAAAACCAAAAAGGACTATCTCATAAAGTGTGTAAACAATTTTTTATTGAGAAATATATTAACAAACTACTATTTTGTTTCTTATTTACACCTCATGTCTACTAAACTCCCGTTAAATAAGTAAGGGAATATATTGCATCGGGGGAAGTAGCCACTACTATTTTTATCCCAATATAATTTTATTCAAACTTAATATTTTGTATTTTTCAAACTATTAGAAGTTTATTGCATTTAAATTAAAAACCAAATGACTTTAAATTGTATCGTGGTTGATGATTCGGCAATCCAGCGCCTCTCGATTGTGAAGCTGGTTAAAAATCATCCTAATCTTAACTTGGTTGCTGAATACAGTAGTGCTTTAGAGACCAAAAATGGCTTGAATACCCAACAAGCTGACCTCATCTTTTTAGATATTGAAATGCCAGATTTAACGGGTTTTGAATTAGTGGACATACTGGATGATAAGCCCCAAATTATCGTTGTTACGGGTAAAACAGAATATGCTTTTAAGGCATTCAGTTATGATGCAACCGATTATTTACAAAAACCAATTACCAAAGAACGTTTTAATATTGCTGTAAAAAAAGCTCTGGAACTATATAAGCTTAAACTGGGTGAATATGATACTGATGGTGAACACCTGATGATTAAAAGTGAACATAAAAAACATAAAGTTTATATTAAGGATATTAAATGGGTACAAGCTTTGGGGGATTACATAAAACTGATTACTGAATACGATAGTTTTGTAATACTATCCACAATGAAGGAATTTGAAAAAGAATTATCTGAAGAAAAATTTTTAAGGATCCATAAATCGTATATCGTAAACCTGGATAAAATTGAAAGATTTAGCAGTAAAACAGTAGAAATTGGAGATTCCAAGATTCCTTTAAGTAGAAATCAAAAGACACAACTGGTTGAAGCTTTGAGGCTTCTAGAAAATTGAAAATTATTATTCTCAAATTTGAATATTTTTAAATTAACAATCCTCTTTAGTATTATTTTTCTGCTTGCTTTAAAAGCTATGGCACAGAGCGAAGGCTATAAAGAAGAGCAACTAACCCATAATGCTTTCGATAATAGATATGCCAGTTATAACAAAGCTGGAGAAGCCATAATTTTCGAATCCAATCGTGATGGGCATTGGCAGATCTATAGTATGGATATTGATGGGAAGAATCAAAGAAGAGTTATCAATAGCACCTCCAACGATCGCAGACCAACTTGGCACCCGTTTAATAATATGATCTTATTTGAATCGGATAGAAACGGAATTAGTGATTTGTTTACTTTTGATTTGGATACGAAAGAACTAAAAAAAGTTCCCATTCCCTTAAATGGCAATAAGTCCTATGCCCATTTTGCGCCAAATGGTAAAGAGCTTATTTTTAATTATAAAGTAAGCGATAATAACTATAACATTTATATTATTTCGGCCAATGGGAAAAGGCTCAAAACCATAGTAAATAATGCTTACGAAAATATGTATCCAAGATATTCGCCAAGAGGAGATGCTATTTTGTATTTCTCTCGTAAGAATAGTAAAAGGGAGTTCGACGAAATTTATGTTTATAATCTATATGCCAAAAAGGAAGCGCGCCTAACACGTTGGCCATTGCATAATTTTTATGCGTCTTTTTCCAATAGCGGTTCAAGGATTGCCTATGTAAATTCAAAGGAAGACCGTGAACCCGAAATTTATATTATGAACAAAGATGGTAAAAGCCCCCGGCAAATAACTTTTAACAGTACTGTGGATATCTTGCCAAATTGGTCGCCACATGATTTTAATTTGCTGATTACCGGTTATAGAAATGGAAATTATCAAATTTGCAAAATACTTTTAAAGGAAGAATTATAAGTTTGGGTTGTTAAAATAACACATCAATCGGATAAAAAAGATGTTTTAAGAAATAGAGAATAGCATTAAATTAACTTCAAATCATTGAATGAAACATAAAGTAAATTATTAGTAATCCCTAAAAAGAAACATTCAATAATTTAACCTTATTAAAAAGCTCCTGAATTTTGGAGCTTTTTAATTTTATAAAGGGATGATGTTCAGGTTTTCTGAACATAAACCCTCATGTTATGCAACCATCATGCAAAAAAATAAATACATCAGAATCCTTCAGAAAAATGAACAACTATGATGACTTATTCGTAATGGATAAATTGATCACGATTGCCATGAGCAACCAAATAATGAAGGATTCTCCATTTGTTATTTCATAGGCAGCGCCCGCCAATTTTGCAGCATAAAAAACAATATAAAATACTACAGGGGACAATACTAGGCTTATTGCTAGACGTGAAATCGTTTTTTTAAAATCCATAAGTTTTAGTTTAATGGGTTAATGATGATATAAATATAATTATTTATTTCAGAACCTAATTTTCAATCCATTGAATTTTTGATTGTTAATGCTATTGTGGATAAAATATATGCTGTATGATTATTAAAAATTCGGATTCTGTTTATATTTGCCCTCAATTTTTTATAACTAACTAAATGAAAAGCAAATATTCCAAATGGTATCACCCCTATGAGCTAGCACCAGAGTTTAATAAAAAAGTGGCTTACTTCAGTATGGAGTTCGGCATCGACCAAGCCTTAAAAATATATTCGGGAGGACTTGGCTTTTTGGCTGGATCCCACATGCGTTCTGGATTTGAATTAAAACAGAATATGATCGGTATTGGAATGCTTTGGAAATATGGATATTATGATCAGGCCAGAAATGAAGATCAGACCCTAAAAGTTGATTTTACGGAAAAGCGTTACGATTTTCTGGAAGATACAGGAATTGAAGTGGAAATCAAGCTTCATGACAATCCGCATGTTAAGGTAAGGGCCTATGTTTTAAAGCCTGAAATATTTGGTACGGTCCCAATCTATTTATTGAGTACTGACGTTGACGGCAATGACCATTTGTCAAGAACCATTACCAACCATTTATACGACTCAAATGAGATTACACGTGTTTCCCAAAGTATAGTATTGGGCATTGGAGGAGCCAAAGTCGTGGAAGCATTGGGTGGTGCCGATATATATCATTTGAACGAAGGCCATGCTTTGCCTGCCTTCTATTATTTGAAAGACAAAGGTGTGAAAAAGAACCAAATGGTCTTTACAACCCATACACCGGAAAAAGCGGGAAATGAAGAACGGGACGCTAAACATTTAAACTGGTGCGGTTTCTTTGGACGGTTTCTTTCCGACCCAGAACTTAACCAGGAAATGGTAAATGGAGGGACAATCAATTACACAGTTTCAGCCTTAAGAATGGCCAAAAAGGCCAATGCAGTCTCAAAATTGCACTCAAAGGTGGCTACAGATATGTGGAAGGATTATGATGGGGTAAGTAAAATTATTCCCATAACAAATGCCCAAAACCAAAACTTTTGGCAAGATGAGCCCTTAAAAAAAGCATGGAATACTAAAAATGTCAAAGCTTATCAGAAACGGAAAATCGAATTAAAAAAAGAATTATTTGATGAAGTCTTGAGACAAACAAATAAGAATTTTGACCCTAAGGTTTTAACGATTGTTTGGGCAAGGCGTTTTGCAGGGTATAAAAGGGCTGATCTACTTTTAAATGATTTGGATCGACTGAAAAGGTTAATAAACAATGCAAAATATCCTGTTCAGATTATATGGGCCGGAAAACCTTATCCCTTTGATTATTTCGCCATTGATACGTTTAACCATCTAGTCCTTCATGCAAAGACCGAACCTCATCTTGCCGTATTGACTGGCTATGAAATTGATTTGTCCAGAAAATTGAAATGTGGGTCCGATGTTTGGTTAAACACTCCAAGAATTACCCGTGAAGCTTCCGGAACCAGTGGGATGACTGCCGCCATGAACGGTTCTGTAAATGTCTCTACCAATGATGGCTGGATCCCGGAATTTCAAAAAGACGGGAGGAACTGTTTTGTGCTTCCTGCTTTGGACCACAATTTATATGTTTGGGAACAGGACAAAATTGATGGTGATAATTTATACGATATCTTGGAAAACAAGGTTGTGCCCACATATTACAATAACCCACAAAAATGGCAGGACATTGTCTTTAATGGGATGGATGGTGTGATTCCCGAATTTACTAGCCATAGAATGGCAGACCAATATTACAGAAAGTTGTTTTAGAGGATTTGACCCAGATATAAACTTAGTTATTGCTTCCTGTGCAGGCCGTACAATTTTTTATCCAACAGCTCTACCAAGCCATTTTCAATTGAGATATACCCTGTTTATTTTAAATTGAAAGGACCATAAGGGTTTTTCAATAACCTGATAATTATCATAGTATTTTTCTACAGGTATGACTATTTTCCGTAGCATCTAAAACACTATGCGTTTGCTTTTAATTATAAATATTATATCACTTATTAAATATAACAATCGATGAAAACACATGATATAATGGATTGGTACAGTGCAGATGAATTGCACAAAACATCCCAAGATTGGCTTGTAGAATTAGAGTTTAT
>DASWKU010000051.1:0-3068 GCA_036396455.1 Flavobacteriaceae bacterium | reverse complement strand
GTGCATATCGGTTTGGATTATATTATACTTTTGAACATCGGTACGTTTATAGCTTGCCTGATTATGCTGCTGATTCCATCGTTCATCATTACCAAAATATCACCTGTGAAGGCCATTAGGTTTGAATAAAGTTTGCAGTTTTCAGTTGCCAATTTTCAGTATTCGATTTAAATTTTTTTGACTTTGTGGCTTTGCGAGAATATTGTATTGACTTTGCGACTTTGCGGGAAAATTTCATTGACTTAGCGGCTTTGCGAGAAAATTTCATTGACTTAGCGACTTTGCGAGAAAATTTTATTGTAGGCAGGATATTCAAACCAAAAAATTACCTTTGCAATACCAATAATAGAACATGAAATACGCCAAAAACATTCTTGGGACTATCGGCAACACCCCTTTGGTAAAAATCAACAGGCTTACCGCTGAACTTCCTTGTTTGGTGCTCGCAAAATACGAAACCTTTAACCCGGGAAATTCTGTAAAGGACCGCATGGCCGTAAAAATGATTGAGGATGCCGAAGCCAATGGACTATTAAAACCGGGAGGCACCATTATTGAAGGCACTTCCGGGAATACGGGAATGGGATTGGCATTGGTGGCCATTGTAAAAGGGTACAAATGTATTTTTGTAATCAACGATAAACAGTCCAAGGAAAAAATGGATGTCCTGCGTGCGATGGGAGCGGAGGTGGTGGTATGTCCAACGGCTGTGGCTCCCGACGACCCACGAAGTTATTACTCGGTGGCAAAACGTTTGGCAACAGAAATTCCAAACTCCTGGTATGCGAATCAATATGACAACCTTAGCAATACCAAAGCCCATTATGAAAGCACGGGCCCTGAAATTTGGCTGCAAACTGAAGGAAAAGTAACGCATTTTGTAGTGGGTGTGGGCACTGGGGGAACGATTTCCGGAGTGGGCAACTATTTAAAGGAACAATCCCGAAAAGTCGGGACCAGCATTAAAGTTTGGGGTGTAGATACTTATGGAAGTGTGTTTAAAAAATATCACGAAACCGGCATCTTTGACGAAAGTGAAATCTACCCATACATCACCGAGGGCATTGGTGAGGACATCCTTCCCAAAAATGTGGATTTTAGCATTATTGATGGCTTTACCAAAGTAACCGATAAAGATGCGGCCATTTATACTCAACTGTTGGCCAAAAAAGAGGGGATGTTTTTGGGCAACTCGGCAGGTGCTGCCATAAAAGGCGTGTTGCAATTAAAGGAGCATTTTACAAAGGATGATGTGGTGGTGGTCCTGTTTCACGACCACGGTAGCCGCTACGTGGGCAAGATGTTCAATAACGATTGGATGCGGGAGCAGGGGTTTATGGAGTGAAGAATTAGCTTTAAATGGCTTGTCTTTTAACTCAATTTTTTGTTAGACAAAGTTTTTATCTAGCATTGGATAATAAATCATTTACAAGAACTTCTAATTTTTTATCAAAAACTACATCTTTTCTGTTTTCTCCGAATTTTAAAAATTCTCCTGGTTTGCAGTTTTGAAAATGAGATGGAATGTTATTGTATTCAAAATGAATTTCTATATTTTCCACATTTTTCAAATCCCAAATTTCTAGTAAATCAAATCCATTTTGTTCTAGAGCATTTATTCCAAATTTAGAGAGACAATCTAAAAGGTCTGAATTGCAATTTTGATCATTGATTAATAATTTTTTATCTCCAGAAACAGTACTATTAATAAAAAATAGACCCCTCCGATAGGCTTGTTTTATTAAAGGGAAATGAATCTGATTATTTCTTTTATTTATTTCTCCTTTTAATATTACAGTATCTTTTTGAGGTTTTACACCATTTTCATCCAAGCTAAAACTGAAAAAACAACCTCCAACGCCAATTTTACTTAATTCATTACCTGATTTATGTATTAATTTTTGGTTGTAATAAAAGGATAAAGCTGCTCCTTTTTTTTCAAAGTTAGCTTCACTTTCTAGTAATTCATCAATTAAGTCTGGGTTAATATCGGCTAAAATACTTGTTCCAGAGCCTAATGAGAAATAATTACCATAATCAAATTTTAAAGGTTTCTGTATTTGCCATTTCAATAATTTGCATTCATTATTATCATAAAAGCAAATTAAAAAAGAAACATTCTGATTGTTTGAGACAGATATTTTTTTTAAAATTTCTTCTATAGAAATTTGATTGTATCTTTCAATTTTTTTTAATTTTTCAATAACTTTTTTTCCGATTGCAACATCTCCTGCAAAACTTAAAATACAGTTATCCGAAATTTTACAAATTTTAAATGCTGTATCACTTTTATCAAACCTAAAAATTTGTCCTGTTGATGATATGCCTTTGGATTTAATTTTTTGATCAAAAGAGATCATATTGTCAGCTACAATAGCTCCTCCTTTTTTATTGCAAATGGCAGATATTAAAGTCATAAATTTTGCCAACACATGGATAAACACACCAGTGTGTTTATTTCCATTATATATACACCTACAAATCTAACCTTTTTTTTTCGGTATTTGCTATACGTAGTTCTACGTATATTAAGGCTGTGTAAAATTCAAAACATTAAAGTCCATTGCTTTCTTTTCAGAAGCTTTATAAATGTCCTGCACAAAGTCCGCCGACTTAGTAACATCTGAAACGTTAATCAAGTCAAGTCATATTTCCTAATTTACCGCTTTAAGTTTTCAACACGTTGCAGCAAAGTAGGGTGGGAGTAATGAATAAACACATAAGCCGGATGTGGCGTTAAATTGCTCAAACTGTTTTTGTTCAATTTTTTTAACGATGTTACCAAAGGTTCAGCCATATACGTGTTTTTGGCATAATTATCGGCTTGGTACTCAAACTTACGGGACAAGTGGTTCATGATCAATCCTGTGATTCCCGAAATGGGCGAGTAGAGAAGCCCAAAGGCAACCAATCCCACATGAAAACTGGGTATGGGAACCCCCAAGGCATTGGAGAGCAATGGATTTGATATAAAAATGGACAAAATGTAAAGCGTGATTCCGGTCAACAAAATGGAAGCTATCAAATTGAAAATAATGTGCTTTCGTTTGTAATGCCCAACCTCATGG
>DASWKU010000050.1:0-3690 GCA_036396455.1 Flavobacteriaceae bacterium | reverse complement strand
CCCGGTTAATAATCAAAGTTTCAAAATTATCTGTTACACTATCCAGGTACTTTTTAATGTTATTTCTGAAATCTGATAAAGTTGTAGTTAACATGATTTATATTATTTTATGTACATATACGTGTACAAATATAAGAAGTTTAGTTCACTTTTCGATTATATTTTTCGATAATGTGTGGCAACGGTTGGTGTAAAAGAAGTAGCGGATTTTGAAGAAACCAAAACTCACTACACAGCAATAAGATTGAAAACGATTTGCAGATTCCGAAACAGCTTAAACCGCTATTTTTTTCACACGGTGTTATACGCCGCTTTTCTCATTTCTTTAACGGTGTTGGTTTAGGTCGTCCTTGTTCTCTATATTTTTTTATTGCATCATTCCAATGCGAAACCATTCCACTGTCTGCTGGGGCAACACGTCTATTACCTTTAACTTCTCCATCGAAATGTCCTTTTTCGTCAAACTCGAAAGGTTGAGACGCGCTTAAAATGTCAGACAAGTTAAATTCACCACCTGATAATTCGTAATGTTCTTGTAAAAAATACCACATAACCCAAAAAGCATCTTCCTCTGTCAGTGTATCATTTGAGAATTTATTTTCTATCATTCTTGAATTAGTTTTTCAGCTCATACCTGTCAAAAGTATATTTGCCCGTAATTAGATATTCTTTCCACTTTTTAAAATTCTCAATTGTCAATTCGTAACCGATTTCAGGATTGTCAAACTCGAAAATTATACTTCCAATTCTTTCTCCTAGTTCGGTTTTATTGTCCCAATAGAAGTATTCCGATGTCATCAATTTAAATCCAATTGTTTTTAAATCATTAGGTTGGATTTTATACGCAATTGTGTCGTCCAAAAGTTTGATTAAATGTTCTTCCTTAATTTCAAATTCTCCTTCTTTAACGTTGTCAACATAAGCAGTTGTCGTGTCTTTTCCAGTTCTCTGTTGACTGTCTTTCACGTCAAGAATCAACTGGTCAACAGTCAGTTTTGATTCAAAATATTCTTTCATTTTTTGTTCTGTCATTGTCGTTTAAAGTGGCATATAACGTTTGTGCATAAGCAGTGGCGGGAATTCGAAGCGCGTCACTTTCCCACGACACCAAACGTAATTTGAAAAACTAAACTACAAATTTACACTGAACCCCGCCATTGATTATGCATTTTATGCACAGTGCCGCAGTCGACCGTTACTAGCACCACGGATGCAAAAGCTTTGGTTGTGGGCTGAAATCGCGCGGCTTTTGCATTGGTGCTGCTGTTCGTAGCACAAATCTTTGACATGAGTTTGAGTCGGTTTAGTAATATCAAGTTGCTGGTCGACTGTCGGCAAGGTCCATTAGTCAACACGTCTTACGTCAATCAAAAAGTTGGCGTCAACCGAAAGAGGTTTTAACATTTCATTCACTTTTAGTTTTATTTCTTGCCAACCCGTTGTCGCGTTAATCCATTTATTGGGTGAATTCAATTTAATAGGAATCTCTAGGTTTTTAACATCCGCAACAAGTCGAAATTTCAATTTATTGTCGGTTAAAGTGTACTCAAAAATTGGTATCGATGGAAATCTTAAATATTGGTCAAAATATTTACTAAAGTCCCTCTTAAAATAATTACTACAGAATTCTTCCAATTGTTGAGAGTAAATAGTCTGATGATAGAACTTTTGATTTATAGCTCGTATAAAACCTTGAAATATAGCGTCATCATTTATGATTTCCCTTAACATGTGAATAATTGCCCACCCTTTAAAATACATATCAGGTCCAGCATCTTTAAACACTCCATAGTCTGAGATTAGTGGATATTTGTTTTTAATTTTGTTAGGTAGCCTTGTTAAATAGAAATCTCGTCCTGCTTCTCTTCCTAATAGTTCTTCAATAAATAGTTCTTCTCCATAAGCGGCAAATCCTTCTTGAACCCACCTGTCTGCGATGTCAGACATTGTTATATTATTTCCGAACCATTCGTGAGCCAGTTCATGAACAATTAAGCGGTCGGATTGTAAGTCAAGTTCTGTTAGATTTTTAAATGAAAAACGCCCTTTCTTAAATTTATTTCCGTACGCCACTGCGCTTTGATGTTCCATCCCTATGTAAGATGATTCTACCATTTTAAGTCCGTCTTCATAAAATGGATATGGGCCAAACCATTTTTCAAAAACTTTTATTGTCTTTATTGTTTCGGGTATTAAATGACTAATTGCTTTATTTCGGTTATAGTCCAACACCCAGAAATCCAAGTCTAGCTCACCTTTCTCACCTTGATACACCTCATTAATGTTAACATATTTTCCTATGTAAAACGAAATGCCATAGTTATTGATAGGGTTTGTTACAGCCCAGGTATATTCCGTTTTACCATTTGTACTCCTTCGGGATTTCAGTCGTCCATTCCCAATTAAAACCCCCAAGGAGTCATTTAATGAAATTGTCAAAGAAGCTCCGCGGTCAGGCTCCTCGCTATAATGATCTTTGCAGGGATACCAAATACTCCCGCCAACCATTTGACATGTTACAGAAATCCACTCTCGATTTAAGGAATCTTTTGCCCATACAAAACCACCATCATAAGGTGGGTTTTTAGATTCTTTTGGAGTCCCTGAGTAATAAATATCAAGCTTGCCTATTTCTTCACTCAGCTTAGAGACGTCAATTATATATGCCGCACCATACCTTTTAAATTGTAATTTGGCTTCACCGGTTTTAATGCTGTCAATTGATAATGGTTCTTGAAGGTCAATCTGCATAAATTGTGAATGCGGGTTTTGAATGACCCTAAAGTCAATTGTATTCTTTCCTACAATTCTTCTTTTGTCAAAATCTATATCAAGACTTATGTCATAGTGTTGAACATCCCACCATACCCTCTCCTTCGTAATTGTCCCCTTTAAAGAATCTTGTCCTACTGGTTTGAACGCATCTTGGGCTGTAGAAATAATTGTCGGGAGTGACAAAAGTAATAATATCAGTTGCTTTTTTATCGTCATTTAATTTTCAATAATCAATAATACTCTACACTAGGCTCTTTTACTTGCTTTGGTGTCGCACGGGAATGTGTGGCAAGTAAATGTGCCAACGCGGGTCTCTGTCGTCACTTTGTCGGGGCGGCATGCCTCACAACAACCGGATATGTCTATTGACTATATCCTTTATAGGCTCAACTAATCTAAAGGATTTTTAACCTTTTTAAAAGTGTTTACGGCAATGTGGGTGTACATTTCAGTTGTTTTAGCGCTGCTATTGATGATGGATCAAAAAAACCGCATCATAACTATATGGTCCGGTAATGCTTCAATGTCGAGACTCAGCATGATTTCATGTGTGAGCAGATTAGTGGCGGCAAAGTCTTTATTGGGCAACTCAAAAGAGTATCCGATTTTATAATGTTTGATTTCAAATTGCACCATGAGACCATATGAATTGAGATCCCGCGCAAAAATTCCGGCCCACATGAAATTGTTAATAATAAAACTGGCATGCAGATCAAATGAAACTGGTGCACCTTGCACACCCTTCACCAGAACCATTGGTTTCAATTGTAATCCCGGCTTAAACCTTAACAAAAAAGCTGCCGTGGCATAAATATGCCTTTCATACCGGGTACTGATTGAAACTCCATCATCAAAATTCCGGTTGAGTATCCTTGGGATGGAGAGCCCTGCAAAAAAATCTTCCCTTTTATAAGC
>DASWKU010000049.1:0-2010 GCA_036396455.1 Flavobacteriaceae bacterium | reverse complement strand
CAATTAAGGATGTGGCAGATGAAATTGTTGTTGTTGATTCCTTTTCAACCGATAGAACACCTGAAATCTGCAAACAATTTAAAGTTAAGTTTATTCAACATGAGTTTTTGGGATATATCGAGCAAAAAAACTTTGCCCTTTCCCATGCCAGTTATGATTATATCCTTTCGTTGGATGGAGATGAAGCACTATCTGATGAATTAAAAACTTCTATTCAAAACACAAAATACAATTGGGCTTTTGATGGCTATTACTGCAACAGACTGAACAACTATTGCGGACAATGGATCAGACATTCCGATTGGTATCCGGACAAAAAACTGAGACTTTTCAAAAAAGGGAGCGGAGAATGGAAAGGCATCAACCCGCATGATACCTATACCCTTAAAAATGGATATAAAGCCGGTAAATTAAAAGGAAATTTATTGCATTGGATCTACAGGGATTATGCCGAGCATAACCTAAAAGTTGAACGATTTTCAACCATTGCGGCCCGGGCTTATTTTGATCTTGGCAAAAAATCGTCACTTTGGAAGATTGTTTACCGACCAATTTGGGCCTTTTTTAAAGCCTATGTTTTAAGGTTGGGGTTTTTGGATGGCATAAATGGTTTTGTGATTTGTGTGCAAACGTACAATGTCACCTTTTTAAAGTATATCAAATTAAGGGAGTTGGGCAAAAATAGTACCTCAAACCCTTAACGTTTCCAGAACTTCAATTTCTTTTTCAGGTTCTTTTTTCTATGGAATTTTCTTTGAAAACCTTCAGTGTATTTCCACATTAAATCAAAAATTTGTGCATAATCTCCACCCGTGCACTTAGCATATTCGTCACTCATGATTTCAACCATGGATTTATGGATGGTCAGTCGTGAAAAATTTTTAATTCGAGTTTGAAGGCCCATAGGCTTAAATTTCATCCGGTTCAAGTCCACCAAATAAAACTCATAATGACCACCAACTTTTTTGATAAGGGTATTTCCTGGGGAATGGTCCAAAAATTGAATGTTTTTTTCGTGCAACTGAAACGTAAAGCGCGTAAAAGCCCTTAAAATCGTTTCATAATCTGGATAATCAAAATTTGTGGTGAGCTTTCTATACGTCAAATCGCATTCAAGATGTTCACTTACATAAAAACTCTTCTTGAATAATAAAGGGGTCGAAAACTCATAATATGCTATGGGGTGGGGTGTGCCAATTCCACAATCCAAGAGTTTTTTGGCATATTCAAAAGAGCGCTGCGCTTTGCTCTTGCGTAAAAATTTATAGACGATTTGATTAAAAATATTGGGAACCTTAAAGGACTTAATATTGACCACCTTTTCCCCTAAATTGAAAAGCTTTATGGTGTTCCGATTGGCTTTTCCAAACTGCTCGCCCGAACTATCGAAGCTATCAATAAAACGCTGTATGGTTTCCTGATGGGATTTGAAAGCATTATGAAACTCCTTTTTCATACGGCAATATTACAACTTTTCTTATTTTTGCATCCATATTCCCGTTATATAAAATTCAGCAATGCAAAACGAAATCCAAAATGCCTTTAAAGTTTTAAAAGAAGGTGGAATCATTTTGTATCCTACCGATACTGTTTGGGGAATAGGTTGTGATGCCTCCAATCCAGAAGCTGTAGAACGCATCTTTAAGCTTAAAAAACGCAATGACAGTAAGTCATTAATTTGTTTGGTTGCCGATGACAGGATGCTAAAAAAATATGTAAAAAAAGTACCTGAAGCGGCCTACGATATTTTTGACGTACCTGAGCAACCCGTCACCATTATATACGACGGTCCTCAAAATTTGGCCAAAAATCTGATTGCAGAAGACAACACCATTGCTATTAGAATCCCAAATGACGAGTTTTGTTTTCAATTGCTGCGAAAATTCAATGGGGCAATCGTCTCAACATCAGCAAATATTAGTGGCCAACCTACCCCAAAATCCTTCAAAGAAATACCAGAAGAGATTTTAAAAGGTGTGGACTATGTTGTAAATTTGCACCACGAAAAAA
>DASWKU010000048.1:0-5488 GCA_036396455.1 Flavobacteriaceae bacterium | reverse complement strand
GTTTCGGGACAAAGTACTTGGTACGCTGATAACGATGGTGATGGTTTTGGAGATGTCAATGTTTCCATTTTGGCATGTAACCAACCTGCAAACTATGTGGCCGATAATACTGATTGTGATGATACCAATGCCAATGTCTTTCCTGGAAACACAGAAACATGTGATGGTATAGACAATAATTGTGATGGACAGATTGACGAAGGAGTGACCACTACTTTCTATGCTGATAACGATGGAGATGGATTTGGAGATGCCAACGTTTCTGTTGAAGATTGTAGTGCACCATCGGGTTATGTTACCAATGATACCGATTGTGATGACGCAAATGCCAATGCCTATCCGGGTAATACAGAAGTTTGCGATGGTATAGACAATAATTGTGATGGACAAATTGATGAAGGCGTTACAACCACTTATTATGTAGACAATGACGGTGATGGCTTCGGAAATCCTTCAGATACCATTCAAGCTTGTTCTGCGCCTTCGGGATATGTCACTGACAATACAGACTGCAACGACAGTGATGCAAATGCCTATCCTGGAAATACGGAAGTTTGCGATGGTATAGACAATAATTGTGACGGACAAATTGATGAAGGTGTCACCAATACCTATTATGCCGATAACGATGGTGACGGATTTGGAAATCCTTCAGATACCATTCAGGCATGCTCACCACCTTCAGGGTATGTTACAGACAATACAGATTGTAACGATAGTGAAGCTAACGCCTATCCTGGTAATACGGAAATCTGTGATGGTATTGACAACAATTGTGACGGTCAGGTTGATGAAGGCGTACAATCTACATTTTATGCCGATAATGATGGTGACGGGTATGGAGATGCTTCGGTAACTACAATGGCATGTTCAGCACCTTCAGGCTATGTGGCTGACAATACAGATTGTGATGACAGCGAAGCCAATAATTATCCTGGTAATACGGAAATCTGTGATGGTATAGATAATGATTGCGATGGCCTTGTGGATGACGAAGATGATTCGCTTTCTGGAGCTTCCACTTGGTATGCAGACGCTGACAGTGATGGATATGGTGATCCTTCAAATGTAGTAATATCCTGCAATGCTCCTTCAGGTTATATAGCAGACAATAGTGATTGTGACGATAGTAATGCCAATGTCTATCCGAGTGCTACCGAAACACCAAATGATGGTATCGATCAGGATTGTAATGGTAGTGACCTTATAATTGGTGATGCCGACAATGATGGTATTTTAGATAATGTTGATAACTGTATTGATACACCAAATCCAGATCAAAAAGATTCCGATAATGATGGCATTGGCGATGAATGTGATATTATGGGAATAATTGTTCCTAATGGATTCTCTCCAAACGACGATGGCATAAATGATACTTGGGCAATCGAGAACATTGCTTCTTTCCCAAGAAATAACGTCAAGGTGTTCAACCGTTGGGGGAACAAGGTTTTTGAAGCCAGTAATTACCAAAACAATTGGAATGGTAAATCAACTGAAGGTGGAAGTTCAAAAAGATTGCCGGTTGGAGCTTACCTCTATATTATTGAATTGAATGAACCCGGTCTTGCCCCGGTTCAGGGATGGATTTACATTAACTATTAATACAATCAATATGAAAACTATAATAAAAAATAGTCATGTATTACTAGTCTTTTTTCTGACAAGTATACTATATGCCCAACAGGACCCATCCTTTACGCTATATCAATACAATATGAATGTCATTAACCCTGCCTATGCTGGAATAAATGACTTTAATGAAGTCAATATCAACGTTAGAAGCCAATGGGTAAATCTTGAAGGTTCCCCAGAAACTCAAAGTTTATCTGTAGGAATCCCAATGAACGATAAGGTTGGTTGGGGACTGTCCATAGTGAATGATGAAGTTTTTGTGCTCAAGGAAACAGATGTCTATATTGACTTCTCCTATCGGGTACAGGTCGGATCCAATACCAATCTTTATATGGGTTTAAAAGGAGGAGGAACTTTTATAAATATAGACCTTAACAAATTGGGCATTATGAACGATCCGGTGTTCACCGAAAATGTGAGCAACTTTAACCCGAATGTTGGCGTTGGATTTTTGTTGAAAGGTTCCAAATATTACATCAATCTCGCCGCTCCCACGCTCCTAAAAAGCAAGCGATATGAAAAAGATGGTGTTGTAGTTACCAATGCAACCGATAGGTTACATGCCTATGCAGGTGCTGGATATACATTCTCCTTGGATAACGAAATAGATGTTACACCTTCAGTATTGGGACGTTTTGTGTCCGGTGCTCCTGCATCTTTGGATATGACCGCAACTTTCGATCTCCATAAGGTCATAGAATTGGGTATTTCGTATAGATTGGATGAATCGGTAAGTGGAATAGGATTACTGAAACTGGCTGATTGGGTACATTTTGGCTACGCCTACGAAGCGACTACAACCGATGTGAAAGATTACAGCAAGGGAACTCATGAAGTCCTTTTAAGATTTAGATTTTGAATTAAAAACAATTAAAATGAAAACCATGAAAGAAAAAAAATCAATTGAAAAGTATTTCGAGTCTCATGACTCCAAATATTTAACAGAGGATACTGTTTTCATAAACATGAATAACAGTGAGCTGACCATCGGTAGAGAAGCAGTTGGAAAAATGTTGCATTTCATTTATCATGTTGCCTTCGATGCCCATGCAGAAATTACAAATACAATTGTAACAGACCACAAAGCCGTACTTGAAGCCAATTTTGTGGGAAAACATATTGGTGAGTTTGCCGGTATTCCTGCAACTGGCAAAATTGTAAAAGTGCCACTATGTGTGACATACGATTTAGAAGAAAATGGTCTGATAAAAGTGGCACGAGTATACATGCTTGAAAGCGTGATGATGGCACAACTGGAAAGTTAATCAGACTTTGGTTTTAATTTAATAAGGAGTTGACTTGATGTCAACTCCTTTTTTATGCGTTTTTGAAAATCCTATTTAATTTCATAATTTGCAGGTCTTCTAACTCAAAGACTGATGACAAACATTTCCAGGATATTTGATATTCCATATTACCAATTGGAACATTACGCTTTAAGCAAGGCTTTAACTACAAAATATGATGGTGAGTGGCTATCCATTTCATCACAGGAGTATATTAGTCAAATAAATGCTGTAAGTCGCGGGCTTTTACGAATGGGCGTACACCCTAACGACAAAATTGCCGTGATATCTTCAACCAATAGAACTGAATGGAATGTTTTGGATATTGGAATTCTGCAATTGGGCGCTCAAAATGTGCCCATTTATCCCACCATTTCCAAAGAAGAATATAACTATATCCTCAATCATTGTGAGGCCACAATTTGCTTTGTTTCAGACCTAGAAGTTTTGGAAAAATTAAATGCCATAAAAACAAATACCAAACTTAAAAAGGTGTTCACGTTTAATGAAATTGAAGGCGAAATTCATTGGAAAGAGGTTTTAAAACTTGGTGGGGACCGATCCAATCAGGAAGAAGTTGAAAGCAGAAAAAATAAGGTCAAGCCAAACGATTTGGCTACCCTTATTTATACTTCAGGTACAACGGGGAGACCGAAGGGCGTTATGCTTTCCCATAACAATCTGGTGTCAAATGTATTGGATAGTGAAAAGCGGGTACCATTTGATTATGGCAAATCCAAGGCATTGAGCTTTCTTCCCGTTTGCCATGTATTTGAGCGTATGATACTCTATTTATACCAATATTGCGGAGTCGAAATTTATTTTGCGGAGTCCATTGATAAAATGAGTGAAAACGTGAAAGAAGTGAAGCCAAATGTGATGACTGCGGTGCCGCGATTGTATGAAAAAGTATTCGATAAGATTATGACTAAAGGCAATGAATTGACCGGTATTAAAAAAATATTGTTTTTTTGGGCTGTGAATTTAGGATTGCAATACCAACCTTATCGTGCAAATGGTTGGTGGTATGAGTTTCAATTAAAGTTCGCCCGTAAACTTATTTTTAGCAAATGGAAAGCAGGTTTGGGCGGCAATTTAGACCTTATGGTTTCAGGTAGTGCGGCCCTGCAACCAAGATTGGCCCGGATTTTTGCTGCTGCTGAAATGCCAATCATGGAAGGTTATGGTTTAACAGAAACCTCTCCTGTAGTGTCGGTGAACGATCAACGCCATGGCGGATTTAGAATTGGAACTGTAGGACGTGTTATTGATCACGTTGAAGTCAAAATAGCTGAGGATGGTGAAATTTTGGTGAAGGGCCCCAATGTGATGCAGGGCTATTACAAAAATCCAGAAAAAACTGCTGGAGTGATGACCGGAGATTATTTTCATACAGGGGATATTGGCGAAATAGATCAGGATGGTTTCCTAAAAATCACCGACCGCAAAAAAGAAATGTTCAAGACCTCGGGAGGTAAATATGTGGCACCTGCCCTTCTGGAAAACGAATTGAAACAATCCCGTTTTATTGAACAGGTTATGGTCGTTGGTGAAGGCGAAAAAATGCCCGCTGCATTGATCCAACCCAACTTTGGGTTCATTAAAGACTGGATTGCCAAAAAACATAAAGACGTCAACACCGATATGGATTCCATTGTATCATCACAAATTGTAATCGACAGAATTAAAATTGAAGTTGACAAATCCAACAAAAAATTCGGGCATTGGGAACAGGTCAAAACATTTCAACTTACTCCGGAAATATGGTCAATTGATGCAGGACATCTCACTCCTAGCATGAAATTGAAGCGTAAGGCCATTAAAGAAAAATACATTGGCCTCTACAACAAAATATATAGAACATAGGAGCTCAAAAATTCCAAAATTAGTTTAGATATTATTCAATAATTTAGATTTTATATGTCTATATTTTTTTCTTATTTAGTTAAATAATCAACACTTTCATATTTTTTTAATATTTTTATTGAACTAACTAATAATTTATTTCAAATGAAAACAAAAAACTTTTTGGTTTCCGGTTTAGCCGGTGGTATTGCTGACTTCTTATTGGGTTGGCTTTTTTATGGAATGATATTTAAAGATTCCTTTCCTCAACCTGAAGAAAATTCTAACGCCTTGGTTATGATATTTTTGGGCTGCATTACGTTCGGTTTATTTATTGCCTATATTTTTACAAAATGGGCCCAAATTACTACCGCTGCAACCGGTGCTAAAGCTGGTGCCGTAATTGGATTGTTCTTAGCATTATTTTTTAATTTTTTCAATATGGCCATGACATCTGATGTGGCTATGCAAACTGTGGCTTTAGATGTAGCGATTACCATTGTTTTGTCAGCCATTGTTGGTGCAGTTGTTGGAGCTGTAAATGGCAAATTGGGTTAATCAAAATTTATATAAAATAAAAATGCCTCTCCCGAACTATTAGGAGAGGCATTTTTTTTGTTAAATGAACTACCTCGACGCAGAGCGTACGAGGTATCAGAATCAAGACCGCTACGCTACAAGTCCCGAAGCATCGGGACAAGAAACTAGAACTTTTCGTCCAG
>DASWKU010000047.1:0-3307 GCA_036396455.1 Flavobacteriaceae bacterium | reverse complement strand
AATGTGTCAAATGGTACGTACATTATTTTTGTATAATATTTGTTATTATTTTTGTAACAACAAAACTATTTGATTTACTATCAAATAATTTAGCTTCATAATAAGTTACTTTTACCTCTTGATCATCTTTTAATAACTTGTCAGTAATTAAATATGCATTTTCAAAGTAATCAAGTAAAATTAATTTAGTTGTTTTACCAATTGGTTCTTTAATAATTACATTAAAAAAACTTTCAGCTTTAGTTCCATTGAAAATACCTTCGATGGTTAGATCATTGGAAACCACATCTTCGTTTTTATAACCTTCTCCTAATTTTAAAATAATATCAGGGCAAAATTCAAGCATTTTCAAAGCAATTTCTTCACCAAATTTTTCCATTTGAGCATTATCCTCAAAATCCAATTTTTCATTTTCAGCAAATTCATTTATATGCTTATTATAGGATTCAAGCATACATAGTCCAAAATTCAATTCCAAATCAGAACTATTCATTGAATCTGTATCTAACTTTGCAGTACATTCGCAAGTTTCTTTTGCTATTTTATCTTTAACATTTTGAGAAAAAGTAGTAGCTGAAATAAAAAATAAAAATAAAATATAATTTTTCATATTTACAAATCTTGGGCATTAGCAATTAACTCCGCAATATCCATAACGGTAACATCCTGTTCTTTTTCCTTGGCTTTTACACCATCGGTCATCATGGTATTACAGAACGGGCAACCTGCTGCAATTATTTGAGGTTGGGTTTCCAAAGCTTGTTCGGTACGTTCCACATTAACGTCTTTAGTGCCTTTTTCTGGTTCTTTAAACATTTGGGCACCACCAGCACCGCAACACAAACCGTTGCGCTTGCAGTTTTTCATTTCTACCAATTCGGCATCCAGTTTTCTGATTAAATCACGAGGCGCTTCATATACATTATTGGCCCTTCCCAAATAACAAGGGTCATGGAACGTTATGCGTTTCCCTCTAAATTTTCCACCTTCAATGGACAATCTTCCATCATCCAACAGGGATTTAAGGAATTGTGTATGGTGCATCACTTCATAATTTCCACCCAATGAAGGGTATTCATTTTTCAGGGTATTAAAACAATGAGGACAGGCCGTGACAATTTTTTTTATTTCATAAGTATTCAGCACCTCAATATTGCCAACCGCCTGCATTTGAAACAAAAATTCATTTCCAGCACGTTTAGCAGGATCGCCCGTACAACTTTCCTCGGTTCCCAGCACTGCGAATTGAACATTGGCTTTATTAAGAAGCTTAACGAAGGCTTTGGTGATTTTTTTTGCCCGGTCATCGAAACTACCGGCACAACCTACCCAAAACAATACTTCAGGTTGTTTGCCTTCTGCCATAAATTCAGCCATAGTTGGAACCTTTATTGCTTCGATCATTATCTTATTCTACACTAAGTTAATTTATTCATTTTTGTTGTCGCTTTCTTCGTTCATTTCCAAAAAATCCTTTTTTGAAATCCGAATGTATAAAGCATGCCTGTATATTCCGTTTATAAGTCTGATCCCTTTATCATTCCTTGCCAAATAGGTTCTTCTCATGGCTTCTTCCTTTAACATTTTAATTTGATTTGAAGAACAATAGTCACAAAATATGGTATCTACCTTAATGCTTTTTACATTCCTATTAATATATTCAATTTTCGTATACACTTTTATTTGCAAAGAATCCTTTTGATACCCTATCTGGGCAAATGCACTACTTACTGTAATTAAACCAAAATATGTTATGAAAATTGGGGCTTTCATTGTTCATTCATTTTTCCAATTCAATCGGTCCATCTGGTTAAAGGGCCAAGGTGCACCATTATTTTCAATATTGGTCATCATGATGTTCAATTCCATAGGTGCCGCACTTTGTTCCATAACCAAATAACGGCGCATCTCGATGATGATTGACAATGGGTCTATGCTCACAGGACAAGCCTCAACACAGGCATTGCAACTGGTACAGGCCCAAAGTTCTTCACGGGTAATATAATTGTCCAATAACTGCTTGCCATCATCTTTAAATTCGCCTTTATTGGCATCCATATTTTTACCAACCTCTTCCAATCGATCCCTGGTATCCATCATGATTTTACGGGGAGACAATTTTTTCCCTGTTTGATTTGCAGGACATTCACTGGTGCAGCGGCCACACTCAGTACAGGTATAGGCGTTCAATAAATTGACCCAGCTTAAATCCTGAACGTCACTGGCTCCAAATTTTGCGGGAACTTCGGCATTTTCATTTGGGATTCCCAACGCTTCGGTAGGGACAGGAGCAAACGGGTCGATATTGGGATCCATCATCATTCGGACTTCTTTGGTAACCGCTTCCAAATTGTTAAACTGCCCTTTTGGAACCAGTTTCCCAAAATAGGTGTTTGGGAATGCCAAAAGAATGTGCAAATGTTTTGAAAAGTACAAATAGTTTAAAAACACCAAGATACCCAAAATATGCAACCACCAAGCAGAGCGTTCGATACTGTGTACTGTTGCTTCTGATAATCCATTAAACCAAGGGGCGATGAACTGGCTGATAATATTTCCCGAATTCATCTCCTCCTGGAAATGAACATCGGTTGCATTCATGGTTAAAAACAAAGCCATCAAAACCATTTCGAAATACAGAATATAGTTGGCATCGTTCTTTGGCCATTTGGTCATTTCCGATTTCCAAAAACGCTGAAGTTTGATGACGTTTCTACGAATCCAAAACACAATTACTGCAATGAACACCAAAACCGCCAGTATTTCAAAACAACCGATCAATAACCCATAAAAACTTCCCAAGAATGAAAAAATACGATGAGTGCCCAAAAGCCCGTCTATAATAATTTCAAGGACTTCAATATTGATGACGATAAAGCCTAGATAGACAATGATATGAAGAATCCCGGCAATTGGACGGCGCACCATTTTACCTTGCCCCAGGGCAATTCCAATCATGTTCTTCCAACGTTGGGACTTGTTGTCACTAACATCAACATCCCGCCCAAGTTTAATGTTCCTGGTCAGTTTTTTTACATTTCTGGTAAAATAACCAATCCCCAGAATAAGTGACAATGCAAATAGGATGTTGGGTAAAAAACTCATGGATTAGCCTTTGGTTTTTCTTTAGTTGTCCTGCACTTCCTGATATGGAACTTCCTTTTTGGATAAAATTCGGAAATACCGTTTTGGGTGCAATTTTATATCTCTTAACAGTTCTTCCATTTCCTTGGAAGCACCTTTAAGATTATTGTATAGGGCTTCATCCTTAAGCAATTTGCCCATCGTGCCCTCACCTTGTTCAAGA
>DASWKU010000046.1:0-9501 GCA_036396455.1 Flavobacteriaceae bacterium | reverse complement strand
TAATGTACTAAGCTTCATCTTTAAATCGAATTTTATTAATGGTAGATGATGGCTCCTTTCTTTATTAAGAAGTTTTTTCATACTTTTGAAATGTTAATTGTGGTTATTAGTTTAGTTTTAATCACATCTTTAATAATCGGGGAATGTGTCACCATTTTCCGATTTTTTTGTGCCCAACTTTAATTTTGGAAAGAATAAAAGATATGTTTAGTTTATTGTCGTTAGTTAGTTTACATCATAGGCATTCCGTTTTTTACTGGTTAATTATTACTTTGTTATCTTGAATTATATAGTCAATATCATAGGTGAGCTTAAAGTATTCCAGAATTTTTTCAATGGGTTCGTCCCTGAAGCTTGCATTGAACTTTTCGTTGGCCAGGTCGGCGTTGTTGTTGAAAATATCGATATTATAACGCCTTTCCATTTTTTTCAGAATATTATCGAACGTCATATTTCTGAATACCATCTCTCCATGTATCCATGATGTATAAATACTGGTGATCACTGGAGTAGTGGAAATAGAGGTTTTATCTTTGTTGAAGGTGCCCATAAAACCTGGCTTTAACAAGATAGTGTTGTTTGTGTCTTTCTCTGTGTACAGATTAACAGAGCCTTCAACCAACACAACATCGGTCTCTTTATCTTCAGGGTAGCTGGACACATTAAATTTAGTTCCGAGAACCTGTACATTTAATGCGTCTGAGTTTACGATGAATGGGTGTTTTGCATCCTTGGCAACGTCAAAATAGGCTTCCCCCATTAAATACACTTGACGTTGTTGCCCTTGTATAAATTTGACAGGATATTTTAGGGAAGTACCGGCATTTAAGTGCACATTTGTGCCGTCTGATAACAGAATTTCGAAGCGTTTTCCGTAAGGCACGGTCAATGTATTGTAAACCAATTTCTCTACTTTGGCATCGGTATCATAAACTAATTGTGTGCCTTTTTGGGAACCCACAACATTGCCTTTTGAGTCTACAATTTCTGAAGAACCATCTTCCTTAATAATTTTTATGGTACCATTTTCCAATTGAAGTGTAATGTTTTCGTTTGGAGCGACAAGGGGCTGTTGTTTTGTAAAATATCCGTTTTGATATAAAAACCCAATTCCCAAAAATATAACTGCAATAGCGGCATATTTGAATATCTTAAAAAACGTAATCGTTTTTCCCTTCTTTTTGTCATCGACTATTTTTTGCTCAAGATTTTTGTATATCCTGACGGTTTCAATTTGATTATAAATTGAGAGTTTGTCCTGAATATGATCTTTATCTATAATTTTATTATAGAGCGCCATATTCCTTTCATGACTCTGCAGCCAATTGTCAAGTATTATTTTTTCTTCGGGAGCAATACTATTTGTAATGGACTTATATATCAATTGAGCTATTTGGTATTCTGATGTTTTTTTCCTCATGACTTGTAATGTGGCAAAATAAAGCTTAAATATTTACCGATATGTTAAAAATATAATATTGATATTATCAATTTGATAATTTATGTGTAAGACTGAAAAAACTACTTTTAGGGTGGAAAAAAAAGTTAAAAAAAGTTAAAAAATTATAAAATGGACAAAAACAGTTGATAAAGCGGATAGTTTTTTAGGTAGGATTTAAGCAACTTAATGGCTCTGGCCCGTTGGGATTTTACGGTATTTATACTTATTTGAAGATCCTCCGCAATGTCTTTGTATTTTACATCTTCCAAGCAAGATAATTCAAAAACTTTTCTGCATTTTTCCGGCAATGTCTCCAATGCTTGAAATAAAATGGCGTGGGTTTCTTCCTCAATGATAAATTCCTCCGTTAAAGAAAGATTACCATGGGTCTCGGTATCCAAACGCACAAATTTCTTTTCCTTTTTGATATGGTCTAAAGAATCATTTTTGACCATGATATATAAATAGGATTTTAAATTTACTATTTTATCCAATTTATGGCGCTTTTGCCAAAGTTTGAGCAAAACGTTCTCGACTATTTCTTCGGCAACATAGCCGTCGATGACATAATGCAGGGCAAAGGCATATAATCTTTTGTAATAGGTGTCAAAAATAATTTTGAATGCGTTTGTGTCACCCTTTTTTAAAAGGGAGATAAAAGATTCAGAATTATTTATTTCACTGTTTTTCAAGTCGTGATTATTTAAATGGGATGTAAATTAATTAAAATAAAATGATATTTGGACACCGTAAAGATAATTAAGCAAAATAGATCGATTTGAACAATCAACCATAAATAATAAAATCGAACGGTTTAAAATGATAAAAAATAAATAATTGTCAATCCTGTTTTGTTTCAACAGGGACCACGTTTAGGGATTGTAAGGCCTTTAAATTTTGATTTTACAAGGCTTTTTATTTTCAGGGACGAATGGTTGTTCAATTTTATATTAATAATTATTCTGATTTTTTATTTGTCAATAAATACTATTTTTAAGGAAAATTTGAATAACACCATATCCAAAATGAAAAATATCGCCATCCTTATCATCTGTTTTTTGGTAGGCCAAAACGCCATGCCCCAAGAAGACTATAAGCCCTCGAAGGAAAATTTGGAAGCCCGGTCGTGGTTTCAGGACGCCAAGTTTGGTATGTTTATCCATTGGGGCGTTTACAGTGTTTTGGGTGATGCAGAATGGGTAATGAACAACCAAGGCATCCCAGTTGACCGATACGAACTGTTGCCCACGTTTTTTAATCCCACTGAGTTTGATGCCAAAAAAATAGTGGGACTCGCCAAATCGGCTGGAATGAAATACATTACCATTACTACCAAGCACCATGACGGATTTGCCATGTATGACTCCAAAGTTTCTGACTATAATATTGTAAAGGCAACACCATACGGAATGGATATTTTTAGAATGTTGGAACAGGAATGCAAAAAACAGGGCATCAAGTTATTTGCCTATTATTCGCAACTGGACTGGCACCATCCAGATTATTTCCCAAGAGGTTGGACAGGCAGGAAAACAGGAAGACCTGAATCGGGGAACTGGGAGAACTACCTAAAATATCAGGACGCCCAGATTAGGGAACTTGCCGAGAATTATGATATTGCCGGATTTTGGTTTGACGGTTGGTGGGACCAAGCACCTCATAAAGAAGAATGGCATAAGTCCGTAGAATACAGGATTGACGGGATGGATTGGAAACTGGACAGAACCTATAAAATGATCCATGATATTGACCCGACTTTGCTTATTGGGAACAATCATCACGAAATTCCCTTTGAAGAAGAGGATTTTCAAATGTTCGAAAAAGATCTCCCCGGTAACAACACTACTGGTTTTGGCAATACCAAAATTGGAGCGTTGCCTTTGGAAAGCTGTGAAACCATCAACCATTCATGGGGTTTTAACTTACAGGATGGGAATCATAAATCGGTTAAGGACATCATTCAATACTTGGTTAAAGACGCAGGTCACAATAGTAATTTATTGTTGAATGTTGGGCCCATGCCCAATGGCAAGATTCAGGACGAGCACATTAAAAGATTACTGGAAGTTGGTAAATGGCTTAAACTATATGGAGAAACCATTTATGGCACCAGGGGAGGTGTTATTGCTCCCCAAGAAGTGTATGTTTCTACCCAAAAAGGAAAAACCTTGTACCTTCATGTTCTGGATGCGAATCAAGGCGACATTGAGATTCCAAATTTTCAATATAAGATAAAGCAGGCAACTTTTTTTAAAGACAAAACACCAGTTCGTTTTACCAATAAAAAGGACACCTTGAAATTAATGATTCCTGAAAACAAAAAGGACGACATCGATACCGTTATAGAGATTATTTTAAAATAAAAATGCATGTCAGTATTTAGCTTAAAAGGTAAAACGGCCATAGTAACAGGTGGGGCCAGTGGCATTGGAAAAGCCATTTCAGAAAAATTTGCTGCCCAAGGTGCCATAGTACATATTTTGGAATTTGATGAAAAAAATGGCAATAAAATTGTCGATGACATTACAAAGCAAGGGGGCTTGGCACACGTTCATCGGTGCGATGTATCCAATCATCAGCAAGTACAACAAATTGTGGGACAAATTGCCAATCAAAACCAAATAGACATTTTGGTGAACAACGCCGGTATTGCCCATGTGGGCAATATTGAAGGCACTACAGAAAGCGATTTGGACAGGATTTACAGTGTTAATGTCAAAGGCGTTTACAATTGTATATACGCCGTCATTCCGGTTATGAAAAGTAAGGGCGGCATCATTTTAAATATGGCTTCCATTGCATCATCGGTTGGCATTTCCGATAGATTTGCTTACTCCATGTCCAAAGGCGCGGTGCTTACCATGACCTATTCTGTGGCCAAAGACTATCTTGATTATGGCATTAGATGCAATTGTATTTCTCCCGCGAGAATCCATACGCCATTTGTGGATGGGTTCATTAAAAAAAATTACCCCGGGAGAGAAGATGAAATGTTTGAAAAGCTGGCAAAAACACAACCCATTGGCAGAATGGGAACACCTGAAGAAGTGGCCAATTTAGCATTGTATTTATGTTCTGATGAGGCCTCTTTTATAACGGGAACGGATTTCCCTATTGATGGGGGGTTCATTAAATTAAATGGGTAAAGGTGTGCAAACATATCAAACCAATTAAAAAGCTTTTATAAATAAAACAAAAATCATAATATGAAATCCCCATAAACCAATTTCGGTATAACAACCGATGAAGAATAAGGGGATTCCACCCGCCACGCAAAGAGCGTGGTCTGACCTTTAAAAAACAATTGGATTTATACAGATGAAATTAATACGATTTGGAGCAATCAACAATGAAAAACCTGGAGTGCAATTAACTAACGGAACACGAATTGACATTTCAACCTTTGGAGAGGATTTTGATGAAAACTTCTTTGGAACAGGAGGGGTGGAACGCCTTAAATCTTGGCTGGAAAACAACGAAAAAGACTGTCCCAAAGTAGAGGATGGCACTAGATTGGGATCACCTTTGGTTTGGCCTTCCAAAATAGTTTGTGTTGGTTTAAATTATGCACAGCATGCGCAAGAATCCGGAATGAAAATTCCCAAAGAACCCGTTTTGTTTTTTAAATCAACAACCGCAATTTGTGGCCCTTTTGATGATGTCATCATTCCAAGGAATTCCCAAAAAACAGATTGGGAAGTTGAACTGGCTGTTGTAATTGGCAAAAAAGCATCCTATGTTGATTTGGAAGATGCAGATGATCATATTGCCGGTTATGTTTTACACAATGATATTTCTGAAAGAGCCTTTCAAATAGAAAAAGAAGGGCAATGGTGCAAAGGCAAAAGCTGTGATACATTTGCCCCGCTAGGGCCTTTTATTGCAACCAAGGACGAGATAAAGGACCCTAATAATTTGGAATTATGGTTGGATGTGAATGGTGAGCGTTTACAGCATTCATCAACTTCCGACTTTGTTTTTAATGTACAGGAAGTCGTTTCCTATATCAGTCAATTTATGACCTTATTGCCAGGAGACATCATCTCAACAGGAACCCCTTTTGGTGTTGGACTAGGCTTTAATCCGCCTAAATATTTAAAACCGGGAGATGTTATGGAATTGGGAATTGAAGGATTGGGGTATTCAAAACAAGTCTGTAAAGCTTACAAAAACCCGTAATGAGAAATGCGAATTGATTCCCATCAACATTTTTGGAAGTACAATCCGATAAGAGATGCCTGGATTGATTCATCAATGGGAGCTATTAAAAAAGATTTTTTACCGAAAGATTTGTCACCGCTTTTACAAAAGCATTTTTTTGATGGCTGTATTGCTGTTCAAGCAGGCCAATCGGAAGAGGAAACAGAATTTTTATTAAAATTGGCAAAAGAAAATCCTTTTATAAAGGGAGTTGTGGGTTGGGTCGATCTGCGCAATAAGAATGTCAAAGAAAGATTGCAGTATTTCTCTCAAAACAAATTATTTAAAGGTGTTCGACATATTGTTCAGGCTGAGAAGGATGACCATTTTATGCTAGGTTCAAGTTTTATGAACGGTATTGGCAAATTAGAATTGTTTAACCTGACCTATGATATTTTGGTGTACCCAAACCAATTGCAAGCGGCTGTTGGGTTGGTTGGGAGATTTCCCCGTCAAAAATTTATATTGGACCATATTGCCAAACCAAGGATTTCTGAAGGGGTGGATCACCATTGGTTGAACAACATCCAGTTATTGGCCTCTAACCAAAATGTATCCTGTAAAATTTCGGGAATGGTTACAGAAACCAATGATTTCAAATGGAAGAAAAGTGATTTTGCACCTTTTTTGAAAGCCATTGTTTCAGCATTCGGAGTGGATAGGATACTGTTTGGATCAGATTGGCCGGTTTGTTTACTGGCGGCTCAGTACAAAGACGTTTTAGAAATTATTAAAGACTATTTTGAGACATATTCTTCAGACGATATCGATAAAATATTAGGAGGGAATGCCACTAGAATATATAATATTAAACCATAAAAACAAGCTAAATGGATTTGAAACTAAAAGATAAAGTTATTGTGGTGACCGGAGGTTCCAAAGGCATAGGTAACGGAATATGCAATGTGTTGGCCATTGAAGGTGCTATCCCTGTTATTGTTGGTAGAAACAAGGAAAACATTTTAGATGCTGTTAAAGTCATTGAAGATAACGGAGGCAAAGCTTTTTATGCATTAGCCGAATTGACCAAACCCGATGATTGTAAACAGGCTATTGAGAGAACGATTGACAAATTTGGCAGGATAGATGGACTTGTTAATAATGCCGGGGTGAATGATGGTGTTGGTTTGGAAAATGGTTCTTATGAAGGTTTTATAGAATCCATTCACAAAAATTTAGTGCATTATTATTTAATGGCCCAACATGCGTTGCCAGAGCTTAAAAGAAGCAAAGGGGCCATTGTTAATATTGGATCTAAAACTGCAGACACAGGTCAGGGAGGGACTTCTGGTTATGCGGCCGCCAACGGAGGAAGAAATGCATTGACAAGAGAATGGGCTGTAGAACTGTTGCCTTATGGTATTAGGGTAAACACTGTAATTGTTGCCGAATGTTTTACGCCACTATACGAAAGGTGGATTCAAACATTTGATAATCCCGAAGAAAAACTGGAAGCCATTACAGGCAAGATACCTCTTGAAAAAAGAATGACCACAGCCGAAGAAATAGCCAATATGGTTATCTTTTTATTATCCCCAAAATCCAGCCATACCACGGGACAATTGATTTATGTAGATGGGGGCTATACGCATTTGGATAGGGCTTTAACATAAACATTTCTAACTTAATTTTTATACAACTTAAACTATGCAGGCAGAACACAAACCACCGGTAGTGTCAAAAAAAGTGCTTCTACCCTTTATTTTAATCACTTCTTTGTTTGCATTATGGGGTTTTGCAAACGCAGTTACCGACCCCATGGTTCAAGCTTTCAAAAAAGTATTGGAACTTTCCAACTCACAGGCAGCATGGGTGCAAATGGCTTTTTATGGAGGATATTTTTGTATGGCATTGCCCGCAGCCATGTTTATGAGGAAGTATTCTTATAAAGTTGGCATTTTAATCGGATTGGGCTTATATGCTGTTGGAGCCTTGTTATTCTATCCGGCAGCCATAACTGAACAATTCTGGTTTTTTTGTTTGGGGTTATATGTTTTAACCTTTGGCTTGGCTTTTTTGGAAACGGCCGCCAATCCTTATGCGTTGGCCATGGGAGCTAAAGAAACAGCTACACAGCGCTTGAATTTTGCCCAAGCTTTCAACCCGGTCGGGTTAATGGCCGGGTTGTTTGTTGCCCAACAATTTGTGCTGAAGAATTTACAATCGGACGACATAAAGGATTTTAGTGCTCTTGACGAAGCCTCTAAAATTTTGATTAAAACCGCCGATTTAATGGTGATCCGAAATCCGTATGTTATTTTGGGGCTGGTTCTTATTGGTGTTTTTATAGTGTTTGTAGTAAGTAAAATGCCACAATCTAAAGATGAAGGCGGTATGCCTGGAATTGGAGACACTTTTGCTGTTTTGTCCAAAAACAAAAAATATGTATTGGGCGTGCTCGCTCAGATCTTGTATGTAGGTGCGCAAATCATGTGTTGGACCTATATTTATCAATATGCGGAAGCTATTGGAATGGACAGTGTTACCGCAGGCTTTTATCAAATGGCAGCGTTTTTCCTGTTCACTGTAGGCCGAGCGGTGGGCACCTATTTGTTACGTTTTATGAGTTCTGGAAAATTATTAATGTATTTTGCTGCGTTCTCAATACTATTCACCCTATGTACTATTTTCGTAGAAGGCATAATTGGATTATATGGTTTGGTGGGCATTTCATTTTTTATGTCGTTAATGTTCCCAACCATTTATGGAATTGCATTGGGGGATTTAACCGAAGAGCAAGCCAAAGTCGGTTCAGCAGGTTTGGTCATGGCCATTGTTGGAGGGGCTTTAATGCCAAAATTGCAGGGCATAATAATAGACGCCGGAGGGAATGGTGTTGCGGATACAAAGATAGCAGGTGTTGCTGAAGTCAACTTTTCATTTGTCCTGCCATTACTTTGTTTTGTTTACATTGCTTGGTACGGTTTAAGGATTTACAAAAGGCATGAGGCTACGGATGACGTTTTACATTATGTAAAATAATTTAATATGAAAACCCTAAAACGATATTGTTTGGCGCTGGATTTAATTAACGACCCAAAATTAATCAATGCTTACAAGAAGCACCATAAAAAGGTTTGGCCCGAGATTATCCAAAGCATTAAAGACTCAGGGATAGCCAATATGGAAATTTACTTGTTGGACAATCGGTTGTTCATGATTATGGAAGTCAATGACACGTTTTCGTTTGGGAGAAAATCCAACTTGGATGCCGAAAACGCTAAAGTCCAAGAATGGGAAAACTTAATGTGGAAATATCAACAAACACTTCCAACATCAAAACCTGGGGAAAAGTGGAGACTTATGGAAAAAATATTTAGCCTTTAAACCATTATGAAGAATCAAGGAGTACTTACTTTCAACACAAAATATCCTTCAATTGAGGATTTACGCAACAAAGCCAAAAGACGTATCCCAAAATTTGCATTCGAATATTTGGACGGTGGCTGTAATGAAGACATTAATCTTCATAAAAACACCAAAGAAATTAGAGCGGTTGAATTGCTTCCGTATTATTTGAACAAACATTCTGGTTCTGACATGAAAACGGAACTATTTGGCCATACATACGATGCTCCGTTTGGTATAGCTCCAATTGGCTTGCAAGGTCTGATGTGGCCAAAGGCCCCTGAAATTTTGGCCAAGGCAGCATTTGATCATAATATTCCATTTGTATTGAGCACCGTTTCCACAAGCAGTATTGAAACGATAGCGGAAATTACTGAGGGAAGAGCATGGTTTCAATTATATCACCCTACTGAAAATAGATTAAGGGACGACCTAATAAAAAGAACAGAAGCCGCACAATTACCAGTTTTGGTCATTCTTTGCGATGTTCCAACCTTTGGTTTTCGCCCAAG